>JAJRSV010000068.1 GCA_024278655.1 Bacteroidota bacterium
AATTTATACTAAAAACGTAGTAAACTTTTATTCAAATTTAATCTGATAATATCCTTTGGTGGTTATCTATGCACAATTATTCTATATTTACTAATTCAAATGATTTTAATCCAACTCTTATCTTAAATTGATAGTCTATTAAAAATAGTAGATGAAAAAACTGATATTACTACTCATACTTGCTCTTTTATTTGTGGTTAATACTTGCACTGAAGACCCTTTAACTGTTGGAGAAAATACACCACCGGGGAGAAGAGATTATGTTTGGACTGTTGACAGTATAGATTTTGAAGGGCTGCCAACTATTGTCGAGTTGAAATCAATGTGGGGAAGCTCTCCCACAGATGTTTGGGGTTCCTCTTTTACTGCTGATGTTAGAAACTGTTTGTGGCATTATGACGGAACTGCCTGGAAAAGAGCAGTTGACGGCACCCCAATTACCGACCCAAGTGGCGGGTCATCAATAGTCGGTGGTGTTTGGGGAACTGCCCAGAATGATGTTTGGGCATTCGGGGGAACAAGGTTCAGTAATCCTGAAAGAGATGTACCATTTGTAATGCATTTTGACGGGAGTGTATGGACAGAAGTATTTGGTGATACAGCAAATATGCCAAATGGATATTGGGATGTTTTCGGTGTGGAAAAAGATCATTTCTGGGTTGCTTCTGCGGAAGATGTCTTTCGATATAAAAATGGTGTGTGGAAAAGATTTTTTATTAGAGATAATTCTATCATACCTTCAATAGCTGTTTATGGCGATAATGTATATTTGACAGATTATTTGATTGGAATTGATTCACTATTTTTATACAAATTCAACGGAACGGATTTCAATGTAATTGATAAGACTAGTCTTTCTAATGGAAAATTTGGTGCACATGGATTAATAGTAACTAAAAATAAAGTTATTACATTTAGTAGAAATGGTATACATACAGCAACAGCAATTAATGGGAGTATACAATTTAGTACCTGGGTAACTGAGCTATCGGTACCTGATCAAGGATTTTTTAACTCCTTCAACAATAGTGAAACGGATGTTTGGGCAATAGGAAAAAACAGCTATCCATTTCACTTCAATGGTACCAACTGGAAGGAAATTGATATATATAATGGTAATCCACCGACAGGAAATCAATTATTATTCGGCATTTGGGGTGATGGTAATGAAATTTTCATTTGTGATATTTATAATGGAATCATATACCACGGCAGATAATATACTAACCACCGCAACGCAGGCGGGGACGCTTGCATACGCTTCCGCCGTATTCATCACTTTTTTTGAATAACGAACGCCGAACATTGAATGATGAATTCAGAACTTTAAAATGAATAATAATTATTCCATTCACCCATAGAACAATTCACTCATTCAAATCTTTTATCTTTAGTCTTTAATCTTTTCTATATAATCCACCCATCACTTTATATCGCCGGTGATATAAAAATTTCATCTTTCGTTTATTACAGGGAGTAACTTTCGGTTGCAGATTATCCAACGGACGAGAATCCCCTGATAATTTTATCTTATAAATATGTTTCGTTTTACTAAAGCTACGTTTATATTTAATGCAACTAATTGAAAACATAAAATTTCCTTTTATTTCGGGTTTAACAAAACCAATGACTGTTAGAAATACAAAACTGAAACGTGAAACCATTTACTGGATTTGCCAGTTTGCGGGATGGATATCGATTACGCTGCTGCATTTTTTAATCATCTCTTCGTTTCAGACCCTGCAGTGGGAAAGGATAGTTAACGGCTTTGTTTTTATAATAGCAGGTATCGGATTTACTCATTTCTTCCGCAGTGTTATTAAAAAAAGAAATTGGCTTACACTTCCTTTGGGTAAAATTATTCCAAGAGTGTTTCTTTCGAGCTTTGTTTTGGGTGCGCTGATATACGGAACGGTTTACGGCTTCAGCTTGATTTTCGATACGATGACTAAGGTAAACTTTACTGCAATAAGACCGCTCATTGGAATTTTAAACTCAAGCGGCATAGCACTTGTATGGACGCTTATCTATTTCTCCATTCACTATCTTGAAAATTATAAGAAGACGGAAATCGAATCGCTGATATGGGAAGCGGCAGTAAAAGATTACGAACTAAAAACTCTTAAGACACAACTCAATCCTCACTTTATGTTTAATGCGATGAACAGCATTCGTGCATTGATTGAAGAAGATCCCGAAAATGCAAAAACGGCTCTTACAAAACTCTCAAACATTTTAAGATATTCTTTAAGAATGGAAAGAGCCGAAAAAGTACCGCTCGAAATAGAAATGGAAACGGTTAAAGATTATCTTGCATTAGAGAAAATAAGATTCGAAGAGCGTCTTAATTATAACTTTAACATCGATTCGGAATCTGCCAGAGCTGAAATTCCGCCGATGATGATTCAAACTCTTGTAGAGAACGGAATAAAGCATGGCATTTCAAAAAGAACCGAAGGCGGAGAAATATCAATCAGTTCGAAGGTTGATAATTCAAAACTTATCATCGAGATAAGAAACAGCGGGCATCTTGATGAAGATGCATTAAAAAGTTCCAAGGGCTTTGGTGTGAGCAACACGAAACACAGACTTAATTTGTTGTTCGGCGAAAGAGCATCTTTTAAACTTTTTAATGAAAATAAAGAAACGGTTTTGGCAAAACTTATAATTCCAATAGGAGGAGAATAATGAAAGCTTTAATAGTAGATGACGAAAGACTTGCAAGAACAGAATTAAAACGGTTGTTAGCTCCTTTTAAAGACATTAAAGTAGTTGGAGAAGCAGTTAACGCAGACGATGCGCTCGACAAAATTCAGGAGCTGAAACCCGACCTGCTTTTTCTCGATATTCAGATGCCGGGTAAAACCGGATTCGAAATGTTGGAAGAGCTCGACAGTGTTCCAACAGTTATTTTTACAACCGCTTACGATGAATACGCGCTAAAGGCATTCGAGTACAACGCACTCGATTATCTTCTTAAACCGATTGAGCCGAAACGTCTTGAAGAAACCGTTAACAAGCTGATCGATAAAAAAAGAAAGAAAGCAGCACGCGAAGCCGATAAGGAAATTCTAACCGAAAGCGACCAGGTGTTTGTTAAAGACGGAGAGAAGTGCTGGTTCGTTAAATTAGAAAACGTACGGCTTTTTGAATCTGAAGGAAACTATGTGCGTTTGTATTTCGATAACAACAAACCGCTGATTCTACGTACGTTAAACTATCTTGATGAACGGCTCGACAACAAAGTATTCTTCAGGGCAAACCGTAAACATATTATTAATCT
>JAJRSV010000069.1 GCA_024278655.1 Bacteroidota bacterium
CTTCTTGTAATGTTAATTCAAGGTCCGAAGCTGTTAGACTTGAAAGAAAACTAAAGAAGATGAAGAACCCTAAAAAAGCTATTGCTTACTTAAACAAGTTGGTTCAGAGCATCCCGACTGACAAGTCGGGAGGGTCACAGGTTCTCCCGACAAGGTCGGGATTTCGCCTTTGGCTCAAGAATCCTGTAGCTCCCACACCACTTAACGCCTTGTAACATAATAAGTTACAGGGCTTTCGTTTTTTAAAGAAAAACCTCACTGAAGTAGTTTTGAAGTAGGCGTACGGAAAACCCTCACTATCAAAAAATTAAATCTTACTCGCTGGTCGAAAATCCTTTATCAATACCCCGCCGCAGCACCTGTTCCTCTTGTGTCAGAGGCGCCGTAAATTATTTTGCTTTTGTTATCAATCATTATTCCTTCTGCCATTCCTATTGTTATTTCGCCTTCTACTATTGAATAGCCCATTTCTGTTAATTTATCTTTAGTGTCATCATCGAGAGCACCGGTTTCGCAGAAAATTGTATCCGGCATCCATTGATGATGAATGCGCGGCGAGTTAATCGCTTTCTGTATGTTCATATTAAATTCAATACAATTTAATATTACCTGAAGCACAGTTGTAATTATTCTCGATCCGCCCGGCGAACCTACGATGATGTAAGGTTTATCTTCCTTCAAAACAATCGTCGGCGTCATAGAACTTAACATTCTCTTTTCAGGTTCAATGGAATTGGCTTCGCCGCCCATCAATCCGAATTGATTCGGGACACCCGGCTTTTCGACAAAATCATTCATCTCGTTGTTCAACAGAAATCCTGCACCTTCTACAACTACTTTGGAACCGAATTCTGAATTTAATGTGGTGGTTACGCTTACAGCGTTACCGTTTGCATCATAAACCGAGTAGTGTGTTGTTTGAGGGCTTTCGTAATGTTTATTAAAATTACCGGCGGAAATCTGTGTAGAAGGAACAGCAGCATCACCAATCTTTTTGAATATCTCTTTCGCATACTCTTTTGAAATTAATTCCTTAACAGGCACAGGATAAAAATCCGCATCTCCCAGATAAACTGTGCGGTCGGCGTAAACATATTTCATAGCTTCAACAAGACGATGAATATACAAGCTGCTGCCCCATCCTTCCTCGTTCAGATTAAAGTTCTCAAGTATATTCAGTAACTCAATAAGCGCAATCCCTCCGGAACTTGGCGGCGGCATCGAAACAATTTCGTATCCTCTGTAATTACCTGTGACAGGATTTCTTTCCACGGGATTGTAATTTTCGAGGTCTTCATAGGTAATTAATCCGTTCATCTCTTTCATTTGCTTTACAATTAAATCAGCCACTTTACCTTTATAAAAACCATCCGCACCTTTATCTCTTATCAGTTCCAGTGTGTGTGCTAAATCCGGTTGTTTAAAAACATCACCTTCTTCATAAGGTATTCCGTTCTTAGTAAAAACTTTGTATGTGGAAGGGTATTTTTTAAAGACATCGACAAATTTCTTAAATCCGTTTGCGGTAGATTCATCCAGCACCCAACCTTTTTCAGCTAAATCAATTGCAGGTTGAATAACTTTTTCAAGCGGCATTGTGCCGTACTTCTTTAATGCATAAATCATTCCGGCAACCGAACCGGGGACTCCGACCGAAAGAGCGCCTTCCAGACTTAATCGTGGAATAACATTTCCTTCCTCATCAAGGTACATTTCGCGGAAAGCCGATAACGGAGCTTTCTCCCTGTAATCAATCGTCGTGTTTGTTCCGTCGCTGAGATGAATTACCATAAATCCGCCGCCTCCAATGTTTCCGGCGTAAGGCAGGGTAACGGCTAATGCAAAACCGGTTGCCACAGCGGCATCAACGGCATTACCGCCTTCTTTAAGTATTTTAACACCAACTTCAGAGGCAATTGTACTTGCCGAAACAACCATTCCGTTTTTTGCTTCGACCGGTTTAACCGGGGCAGTACACTTGAGTTGTGAAAAGAACAGCGTTAAAGATGTGAGTATTAAAATCGTTTTGTAAAAGGCAGACTTTTTTACCGCGAAAATAATCGACATAATTATTCCGTTTTAACTATATTTAACAATAATCTTAAACCGGTTTTTAATTTGAAAATTTTATTGTTGAATTTCAAATAAACTTCCGTCTTCTCAATTTGTCTTCAAGAAAACTTAAATTTATATTATTTGCATAATTTAATTACTACTTTGTTCAATCAATTTTACTATCTATCTCTATATAAAGCAGAACGAATATGATTAATCACGGTTTTCACATCTCTAAAAAAGCACGAATCAAATACGCATTTGACGATTCTTTCTATGCGCCTACGGGTAACCTGATTGTAAACTCTCCGGCAAGGGCAAGAATAATTGCGGAAAAAATTAATGATGTAAGAAAGAAAGCAAACGAATACGATAACTTGGTAACTCCGGGCGAAGTTAATGCACTCGCACTGCTTCACGAAATATATCACCTGTTAATAAGAATGTACGAAGACGAGCAAAACCCGGGTGTATTCAAAAGAGGTATTGAATATTTAAAATCATCACTCGATGAAAGAGCACTTAACGAAGTGTTGTTAAATTATATAATAGAGTTTCCGCCTATAACGGTTCAGAAAGGAATTGAGCTTCCCGGGCAGTATCTTACTTCGCATACCGGAAGCAGAAGCAATAAAGAAATTATTTTGGAAGAGCTTATTCTGCTGCACTTCGAAAATATAAATCCCGCGGCAGCAAAACTTAACGAGCTGTTTGACGACCGTCCCCTGAAAGAAAAAACGAAGTATCGTGAGCTGATAACCAAAACCGAAGAGTTTTTCGAAAAAGAAAAACCGACCGGCTTCGGCGGACTTCATCTCTTCTCTATACTGAAAAAACCAATCTCTGCAAATCCGTATAATTTAGAGTTACAGCTTGAGTTTATCAGAAGCGAATGGGGATATCTGCTTCCCAAAAGTTTAGTCTCATTTTTATTACGTGCAAAAGACTTGATAAAGGAAGAGTACCGTCTTTTTATCAAACACGATTTCGGTACAAAACCCACACCGCCTGTTCCCAGGTACGATATGGGAGAATTAGGGTTCTTTGAAAGGAAAAAAGGCAGAAAGAAAGAAATGCATCTTACCGAAGCCGAACGGTTTACCGAAGATACCGACTGGATGCCCAGAGTTGTGATGATTGCAAAGAATGTTTATGTGTGGATGCATCAGCTATCGGAAAAATACGGAAGAAAAATAAAAAGACTGAACGAAATTCCCGATGAGGAACTCGACCGGCTTGCAGAATGGAATTTTACGGCGTTGTGGTTAATCGGAATTTGGGAAAGAAGCAGTGCATCCGAAAAAATTAAGAAGCTTACCGGAAATACCGAGGCGGCGGCATCTGCGTATTCACTTTACGATTATGAAATTGCAAAGGAACTCGGCGGAGACGAAGCGTTTGAAAATTTTAAACAACGAGCTTTGCTTAGAGGTATCCGGTTAGCAAGCGATATGGTTCCGAATCATACCGGAATTTATTCACGCTGGATAATTGAGAAACCGGATTATTACATTCAAACAGATACGCCTCCCTTCCCTTCCTATAAATTTACGGGACCAAACCTTTCGGAAGACGGCAGAGTTGAAATAAGAATTGAAGATAAATATTACACACGCGAAGATGCTGCGGTTGTATTCGAATGGAAAGATACCGAGACGGGAAGGAAGCGTTATATCTATCACGGCAACGATGGTACACACATGCCGTGGAACGATACAGCACAGTTAAACCTGCTTAATCCCGAAACGCGTGAATCGCTGATTCAGATAATAAAGCATGTTGCACGGAAGACACCGATAATCCGTTTTGATGCGGCAATGACTTTAACGCAAAAACATTACCAGCGTCTCTGGTTCCCGGAGCCGGGCGAAGGCGGTGCAATTCCTTCACGTTCCGATTTTTCGATGACCAAAGAAGAGTTCCTGCAAAAAATGCCGAAAGAATTCTGGCGGGAAGTGGTTGACAGAATAAACGACGAAATGCCGAACACACTTTTACTCGCTGAAGCATTCTGGCTTATGGAAGGATACTTTGTACGCACACTCGGAATGCACAGAGTTTACAACAGCGCTTTTATGCACATGTTTATGAAAGAAGAAAACGACAAGTACAGAAAACTGATTATCAACACATTACAATTCAATCCTGAAATATTAAAGCGGTATGTAAACTTTATGAGCAACCCGGACGAAGAAACAGCAGTTAATCAATTCGGGAAAGGCGATAAGTACTTTGGTGTTGCGGTAATGATGGTTACGCTGCCGGGTCTTCCGATGTTCGGGCACGGACAGATAGAAGGATTTACAGAAAAATACGGAATGGAATATAAACGCTCCTACTACGATGAATCCGTTGACGAGCATTTAATCTGGAGGCATAAACGGGAGATATTTCCACTGCTGAGATTAAGGCATCTTTTCAGTCAGGTTGAAAATTTTGATTTTTATTCTTTCACCGATTATAACGGAAATACTATCGAGGATGTTTTTGCATTCAGCAACAAACATGGTAATGAAACCGCTTTGGTAATCTATAACAACTCGTACTCAACATATTCCGGTTCGATAAAATATTCCGTATCGAGAGTGCTTACAGGAAACAACAATGGTAAAGTTCAGCCGGCAAAACATATAAGTGAAATTCTTAATATAAAAAACGATGATAAGTTCTTTTACATTTATAACGAACACAGAACCGGTTTGCAGTTTATTTTGTCGGGCAAAGATGTAAACAACAACGGTGTTGAACTTAAACTCTTCGGTTACCAGTACCGTGTGTGCTTAAACTTTATAGAAGTGTACGATGAAGACGGAAAGTATAAAAAGCTGTACGATAACTTAAACGGAAGAGGCGTTACTTCGGTTGATGAAGCAATACTTGAAATGGACCTCTCGCCGCTGCACAGTGCTCTTGAGGAACTGCTTGCCCCGCCTAACATCAGGAAGATAAGGAATTATCTTTTCCACACCGATAATAATATTAAAGGAAGAAGAAAGAGCAAACCGGAAATACCTGAATCGGTTCACACATCTTTTAAAGAGTTTGTGAAAGATGTAACCGTTCCTGTAAACGCTGAAGATGCGGAGAAGAAATTCGAAAAGTACCTGAACAGAAC
>JAJRSV010000070.1 GCA_024278655.1 Bacteroidota bacterium
CTTTTTTCTTCGATTGATGATAAAAAAATATTAACCGACAATGAATTGAGCGTAGTAATGATTGATGTAGGGCAGGGCGATTCGTTTTTGATTAAATTTCCAAACGGCAAAACCGCACTTGTAGATGCCGGAGCCGCAACTAAATATTACGATACGGGTGAAAGAGTAATTCTGCCTTTACTTGATTATCTGGGCATCGATAAAATTAATTACGGCTTTGTTTCGCACATCGATAACGATCATTACGGAGGTTTTGTTTCGTTGATTGAAAAAAACAGAATAGGCAAAATTTATAAACCTGTAATCGATTCTTCATTAAGTAAAGATATAAAGTTCGGAAAATACTTAAAGCAAAAAAATGTTCCATTTGAATATTATAATTCACAAAGGTTAAATTTTGGCAATTGCAGAATTTATGTTCTGAACAGTATTAAAGAGGCAAAGCTGTTCAATTACTCATCGAACGACCGGAGCGGAGTGTTAAAGTTAGTTTACGGGAACACATCAATATTATTCACCGGCGATTTGGGAATTAGAGCAGAAAAACATCTCGTAAACGATTACAAAGATTTTTTAGATATTGATGTGTTAAAAATCGGGCATCATGGAAGTAAAACCAGCACGGGTGACGATTTCTTATATTTTACCTCTCCGGATTATGCTTTAATAAGTGTAGGTATTCAGAATAAATTCAAGCATCCGAACAAAGAAATAATTTATAAATTGCAGGATGCAAATGTTAAGTTATTAAGAACCGATTTATCGGGAACCGTTATTTTGAAAGACGATAGCAAAAACTTTACAATTGTAAACTGGAATAATTAAAACATAAAATGGAGTTTGAAATGAAAACCAAAACGTTGGTAGGTGTAATTATGGGCAGCGATTCAGATCTTCCCGTAATGGAAAAAGCGTTCGAAATATTTAGAGAGTTCGGTATTCCATATGAGGTGAGAATACTCTCTGCACATCGAACACCAAAGCAGCATACCGAATACGTTCAAACTGCGGAGCGGAGAGGAATAAAAACGATAATTGCTGCGGCAGGCGGTGCGGCACATTTGCCGGGAGTAACCGCGGCGCATACAACATTGCCTGTTATAGGTGTTCCGATTAAGAGCAAAGCTCTGAACGGAATGGATTCGCTGCTGTCGATTGTTCAAATGCCTTCAGGTGTTCCGGTGGCAACGGTTTCGATTGACGGAGCTAAAAATGCAGCTCTCTTAGCTATTCAAATTATCGCTTTAACCGATAAAAAAATCAAAGAAAAAATTAAACGGTATAAAAGGAAAATAGAAAAAGAGTCGTTTGCAAAAAACAAAACCTTAACGGTTAAATAGCTCCGATTAATCATAGGAAAAAAGCGGATATTGAATGATTCATTTTGAGAAGGTATTATATTTGCAGGTGATTAAATCCTTTTATTTTTTTAAAAAAATAATAAAAACACTTGCATAAAAATGAAAAATTGATTAACGTTGAACTATTGAATTATAGTGGGCGCTATTTTTTCACTAACGTCATTATTTAGAACCGGACATGTTCTAAAAGGTTAATAAGAATCTTTACTTTATATTGATTGCGATCAGACGGATATTCATATAAACTCTAATTAACTAACTTAATTCCTTTCACTAATATATAAGGAGGCGTAAATGAAGAGAATCATGACAATCTCTTTAGCCATTTTTACCATCCTTGCACTTTCGTTTAGTACCTTTGCACAAGACAGATCAGAGAAGCTTCGTGCAGACGGGTACAATCCGGACGGAACCAGATTTGCCAGAGTTGCAAGCGGGGATGAAATAACTCTCAATGCAGAGGGTATTACAGGTTACCAGGTTAACTACAATCCCGCTGTTGTTCTTTACGATCAAACCGGTAACCCATCCGGCGACGGTTCTTTTACATCGCAGGATTTTGTTGATCCGGGTAATGATGCTTTCGATAATCAGGGAGCTGATGATTTTGAAGTTCCTGCAGGCGAAACATGGACTATTGAGCAGGTATTGGCTGTTGGCGAATACTACAATGGTACCGGTCCTGCATTAGGATTCAATATATTCTTTTATGCAAATGATAATGGCGTATTACCAGGCACCGAAATTTATGCAGCTTTGAACCAGGCATATACGGATGACGGAGTCGGCGGTTTTACAATCGATTTGGCTTCTCCAATCGTTTTAACAGAAGGTAAATATTGGGTTTCCGTACAATGCTACATGGAATTTGCCGTTGGCGGTCAGTGGGGTTGGACAGTTGGTATGGGTCCCAATTTAGATCCTGCTGCCTGGCAGAACCCTGGTGACGGTTTTGGAACGGGCGCTACCACTTATACCAATGCACAAAGTGTATTCGGTTGGATAGGTACTGAATATGAATTCGCACTGCTTGGAACTACAGGCGGCGGTCCGGTTCTTACCTGTATATTTATGGATGATTTTGAATCCGGTACTACAGATAACTGGACAATAACCGGTAGCCCATGTGTATGGTCGATTTATGATCTTGCAACATTTCCATCAGGCTTACCACCTACACCTCCACCGGATATGGCTGGCAATGTCATTGCTGCAAACTCTGATGAGTGCGGTAGTGCTATGGCAACCGATATGGTTAATGTTACTGCTATCGATGCAACATTAGCCAGTGTAGTTCAACTTGAGTACGATTCTGACTTTGAAAACTTTGGCAGCCCGGGTGCCGACCTTGCAGAAGTTTCGGTAAGTACCGATGGCGGTTCAACCTGGACTTCAGTATTTATATATCCTGACGATACACCTGGCGAGCACGCTATTTTTGATATTTCTTCATTAGTAGCTGGTACTCAATTCTTATTGAAGTTTACCTACGATGCTCCTGGTTGGGACTGGTACTGGATTCTTGACAACATCGCTGTTTATGTCGACGTTCCTGTTCCGGTTGAATTAATCGGCTTCAGTGCTTCGGTTAACGATAATGATGTTTCCTTGAACTGGATAACAGCCAGTGAAATCAATAATCAGGGATTCTATGTTGAAAGAAATTCAGGTAGCGGTTATGAGAACATCGGTTTTGTTGCCGGTTTCGGAACTACTACCGAACAGCATACATACAACTTTATTGATGATAATGTAACATCAGGTACATATACCTACAGACTGAAACAAGTTGATTATGATGGTACATTTGAATACTCCAACGAGATTCAGGTTGATGTAAGTACTCCTAATGTATTTACATTAGAGCAGAACTACCCGAATCCGTTCAACCCGAGTACAAAGATTACTTACGGATTAGCTGTTGATTCAAGAGTAACAATGAAGATATTTTACGTACTGGGTCAGGAAGTTGCAACATTGATTAACGGAAACGTTGCAGCAGGAAATCATGAAATTAACTTCAACGCTTCGAACCTTAATAGTGGTGTTTACTTCTATAAGATTGAAGCAGCAGGAGTTGACGGAACTAACTTTACAGCAGTTAAGAAAATGATCTTAACCAAGTAACAGAAGTTTCCGTTGTTCATTTAAGCCGGCTCTTAAACAGAGCCGGCTTTTTTATTTTTACCCTCACATTTATTTATCCGTTACCAAATCAACTCTATTAAGTAAGAAATCAACTTGTAGTTTAATCTATCCTTATTTGATAATATACAATGCGCCGTTCAAGTAAATAGTCCCTGCTGAAAAACCAATTAACATATAGAAACAAAAGAGTTTATAAAGAAAAAAATAATTAATAAATTGCAAGCGAAAGAAAAAACAATAACAAAAGCTTGCAAAAAATGAAACCAAAAAAC
>JAJRSV010000071.1 GCA_024278655.1 Bacteroidota bacterium
AAACCGATTCTACCACGCATAAAGTTGTAGAACTGATCGGCTCCCTGCGGTGAACCCAAAGTCGGGTCGGTCACACTTGCATCACCCCTGGTGAAGTAATAAGATGCGGTCATCGGCAGGTTAATAAAACCGGGACCTCTTATTTCGTTGTTAAATATTGCGAAATCTGCTGCATCGTCAATACCATTCTTATTTCTGTCCTGTCCTGCAACACCCGGAACAATCGGACCCTGGAAAAAGTCGAATCCGGCTGCCGGTGGAGGTAAAGGACTGTAAGTTGCATCGTTTGCAATACCGTTGTATGCATAAGACATACTTAAAACAGTATCGCTGCCTGCAAAGTCATCTGTCGAGTTACCGACGTCGGGATCCGACCACATCGATATATACATACTATCGAATGTAACGGGGGTACCCGGTAACACATCGGTTTTATTTATCAGTTTATATCTTCTGAAGAACATGTTTCCCAAAGCACCTGTTTGAGCATAAGCCCAAAAAGTTGCCTGCATTTCGATGCCTAAAGGAATTGTTCCGTAAAGGTCCTGAGTAAGACCGGGGTTCCAGTCGTTTGCAACATACCATATTGTCTGGTCGGCACCGGGAACACCGGGAACATCGACGTTAGGATCGTAAACACCGTTACCGTCAACGTCATCATAAGGTGCACCGTATTGAGCGGGCCATTCGGTCCAGTCTAACTCATACTGTGCTCTAACGTCCGATTCGGATTTTCCCTCGTCGTTGGCTTCCATCGATAAATCGACAGGAGGACCGCCGGGGTAAACATCCGGACGAACTCTGTAAATTCTAACTACATCATCATCGGGGCTTTGTACGGTTCCATCCTGCAGGATAGCACCGCCCTGAAGACCTTCGCGATATGTAGAACCACCGACTCTTACCTGCGGATCGCCAGCAATTTTGGCGCCCCATACCAAGCCGGATTCGAATATAGCAGTTTTACCACTGCCCTTGGGGAATACCAGTCCCGCATTTGATTCGGCAACATCGATATCAGAGGTACCAGTGTTCTTAATAACAGTAGAAATGTTATTAATATTCATGAACGCTCTTATCGGTTGCCCGGTAACTTTGTACAAATCATTTTGCTTTTTCCCACCGTCACCCTCTGCAAAGGCGCTGCCTACAATAAATGCAGTGCCTAAGAGGAAGACAAGCAAGAATTTTAACGATTTTGAATTCATATTTGTTAAACTCCTTATTTGTTTATTCATCAGTTTGAACACCTATTAATATTCTAACCGAATACCAAATCTAACCTGACGAGGAGGACCGAACATAAGAGGACGTGTGGTGTACTCGGCACCAGTAGTTGCCTCTCTCCACTGTTCCTGATAATCCAGATTTATAGCTTTGTACAGATTAACGAAATCCGGACCTAATGTATTAGCTAATACTCCGCCAAGGTTAGGATCGCTTAAGTAACCGTCATCATCCGGTGAACCGGTTCTTAAGAACACATTCTGAACGATTCTTGTGTTAAGAACATTAATAACCCATAGGTACACATTCAGCTTAAGTTGTTCACCGATTCTAAATGTTTTGTCCCATCTAAGATCTAACTGGAATGTAGAAGGTGTTGTAGATGAATTCAACGGTTCTAATGGTTGTCTGTCTCTTGCATCTCCCTCTAAGTTAGCACCACCTTTACCTCTTGTGTAAGGATGACCGCTCGAGAAGGTGAACAATAACGAAAGACCCATTTCCTGAAAAACGGGACCGCCGTCCTGATAACCAAAACGATAATCTACACTAACATTACCTCTTATAGCGTTGTTAAACTCAAGAGGCGAAATATATTGCGGTTGGAAAATTGTAACACCGTCTAAAGGTGCACCAACAATTCCTCTGCTTGAATACGGGAATGAACCTGTACCTTTAGCATCCTGGAATGTGATGGTTCCGTATGCGAGGAATCTTTCGATTCTGTGCATATTGAAAGTTATCTCGATACCTTTTGTGGTTGCAAAGTCACCGTTCATAAGTATGCTGTAAGCACCGAAAGGTGAACCTTCTGCAACATTCTGCTGCTGGTATACAACCTGGTCAACTATATCTTTATAGAAACCTGTAATATCGAACGATGCGAAATCGCCAATCATCTGAGAGAAACCGACTTCGTATTGAGTTGTTCTTGTAGGTCTTACATTAAATCCAACCGGTGCCGGAATAAAGAAACCGCCGCCGATTTGTCTTCCGGTAGCGTTAAGACCCTGGTAAACGTCTCTCAGTCTTGTCTGCTGAACAAACTTACCCCACTGAGCGTGGAATACCGTTTGATCGGTAATAGGGAATGAGAAACCGAGACGAGGGCTAACTGCGCTGAATGATGGTGTTTGAGTAACACCGTCGGCAATAACATCGCCTGTTTGTTTTACCCAGGTTAGTTCCGGTCTTGTAGGATCTTTAGGCATCCAGTTGTCGATATCGATATAATCGTAACGCAGACCAGCATTAATAATAAGATCATTAAACTCAAATCTGTCCTGAACATAAATACCCATGAAAACAGGATTACGTGCCTGTTCCCATTCGGGTAAGCCGTCGTTAGTACGGTTACCGAAAACATCGTAACCGAAGTTGTTTACACCTCTTCTTCTAATCAAAGTTTCGGTAGAAACTTTTTGCGGATCGCCGTCCGGCAATCTGTTATTCTGATCAATAAGTCCGGGCATATTCATAACGGTTTCGTTATTAAGCGAGAAGTTTCTTATATCGTAGTACTGATACTCACCGCCTATTTTTACCTGATGGACTTTAGCTATTTCAGTAGAGAAGTTAAGTGTAACATTATAGTTGCGTCTGTCGAATTTAGAATAACCGGCAACAACATCACCGGGCGCATTAAATGAAAAGCTTAAGATATCATATCTTTTAGGTCTCTGGTAACGACCGAGGTTTCCGCCTCTTGATCTGTCCCAGATAATTCCGGCATTAGCGTTAGCAACACTATCGCCGTAACCAAGCCAGTTGTCTTTTAATATAGGATCGAAAGCGTTCTGGTTATTAAATGCATAACCAACGTTCAACTCCCAATAAGTTGTCGGATTAACCATATGAGTCATCTTCAGGTTTATTGAAGCGTCTTCCGACTCAATCTGCTCGGTTCTGAATGTATTTAAGAAGTTTGCAATATTACCGGCATTACGGGCAGGAGCCCAGGGGTTATAGGTAGTGCCGTTATTATAGGTTCCAACAACTCTTAAAATAATCGGGTTGAAATCGAGTTGTAACGAACCGGTAATGTTATAGTTTTCATCCCAGTTCTGTAAAACCGGACCGGCAGGGTAGAAGAAATCGAGAGTATCGCCGGTAGTCGGGTCGCCAATTCTTCCCAGATTCATACCGGGATAGTTCTGCGGCTCTTTATCTCTTATATAGTTATAATCGAAGAGTAAGAACAATTTAAATCTCGGATCGATAATCGGTCCGCTGATAGATCCGATAAACTCATTGTAACCGTACCAGTAAGAATCGAATAGTTTTTCACCGCTGTATCTGTCTTTGGTACCTCTGAAACCGAGGTTATCGGTAATGTAATGAACATTAGCATGCCAATCGGTAGTTCCGGTTTTAATTTGCTGGCGAATAATACCGGAGTTGGCACCTCCGAATTCAGCGGTGTAACCACCTGCCTGAACCTGAATTTCTTCGAGAGCATCCTGAACAATAGTAACTCTTGCACCACCAACCATCGGGTCGGTAATGCTTGTGCCTTCAAGATAATAACCAACTTCATCCTGGCGACCGCCACGGATAAATATTGTATTATCTTGCAGAACAACACCTGCTGTTAAACCGATAATGTTATCAACACCTCTAACAGGTAAAGCGTCTATATCTTCACTTGTTGTAATTCTGTTAGCATTGGTGTTGTATTTGTTTATGAGCAGTTTTTTAGCAACGACCGTAACTTCGCCAACTTCAATTCCCGCGGGGGCAAGCTGGAAGTTTAATTCGGTGGTAAGATCCGCATTTATACGGACGTTAGAGACAGTCATTGCCTGATAGCCGATGTACGAAGCTTTAACTTCATAAACACCAGCATCCAGATTAAGGATGGTGTACTCGCCGTTGACATCGGTAGCAGCACCAAATGAAGTACCAACAACGATAACGTTAGCACCTATTAGCGGCTCACCAGTCTCACGGTCGGTAACCTTTCCCTTTAGTTTTCCTGCCGTCCCTGCCAGGGCTAAACCGGGCAACAACAGGAAGAAAAAGAGAACAGTAAGTATTCTGTTCATATCTCTCTCCTAGATTTTTGATTATATGAGTTAATTTCATTGAGTGACAAATTTTAATTCACTCAGTATTAAGAAAAAATCACTTTTGTAAAAGTGCTGAATAACTCCGATGGTATTAATGCGCATAGATATTTTATTGCCTGCGGTAAGATTACTGCATCGGCGGCATTACACCTGTTCGGAGAGTGTTTTTGTGACACACAAATGAATTAAGAAAAGAGTATAAAATCTCATAAACCTCCGTTTTTTCCGAGAAAATTATAAAATCATTAGTAACGTCTTAAAAAATATCAACAAAGTCAATACTTTTTTAAATTGTTTGTGTTTTTTATAATAAACGGATTTTCCCGTATAAAATTTCAAATCGCATTTATTTTTGAAATTTATAACCTTGTAAACATTTTTAATTCCACTCCTTTAAACTCCGGTTCGTATCTGCAAACGCCTCCGATACAAATATTACCCGCCTGGCGCGTACCGACCAACAGCCTGAGATCGGTATGATGACCTATCCTGAAGCCCACCTGAACAAATCCCCAAAACTTTCTTACGATGTGTCCGCTTTCCGGTTCTTTGGTTTGAACCTCGGCAACAACCGAAAAACTGAACCCGGGCGACCTAAGATATTCGATTGAAATCACATCGTCGTAGTACTGTTCGTTTGTAATCCGCTCGGTTGTGAACTGATGTTCGAAAATTAATTTTATCGTGTTTATTCCTCCGAAATAATATCTCCCCTCAAATATCGGAGTGATGTTCTTCGTGTTTGTCGATAGCTCTTCGTTATAAGCAAGTGCTAAAATGGTTGTTAAGTCAGCACTCCAATCCCTCTCGCCGTGAAAGAAAAATTCTTTTAATTGTGTTTCTACAGGAATATTAATGTTACGCACTCTCTGATAATAAGATGAAGAAGGAAGTGTTTTTGTAATAGTATATGCGGCACTAAAATATGTGTCCATATCCAACCTGTAACCCGCGGCAACCTGATAGCCCTGCTCGTTATTTGGATCTAACGGAGAAGGATGCCTGTTTGGAAGCATATACGAATATTCGATTCGTACTGCGGGAGGAGTATTATAATTAACCGTACCGTCTTCGGAAGTAAAAGAATAATTATCGTAATACTTATATTCGCCTAATAAAGAAAGCTGACCGAAGTAAAAATTAATGTTGCCGTAAAAACCCTCGCCTATTTTCGATTCCGCATTATTAAAAACTCTTTGCTGAATATCGCTGTTCATTTTTATTCCATATTCTCCGTAAATATCCAGCTTCCAAAAACTTGGTAATAATCTCACTGTAGCCATATCGGTTTTTGCAAGCCCTTCCGTCGGCGGTAAGTTAGAAGCATAAGTGGCGCCTATCTTCAATCCTTTTAATCCCCTGTATTCCAAATCGATAAGGTGAAGTATATCTTTTCTTTCCGCCTGCGAGTTTTCGGGCATTCCCGAAAGTGCCGTTAAAACAAAGCCGGCATACTTGCCCGATACCTGCAACCCTAACAAATTGTTGTCTATTCGTATGCTTCTGTCTTCATAACTGCTTAGCACCATCCCTCTTCCTACCAAGGTGTAGTAGTTGCCCAATAAAATTTTTAAACCCTCGGTGGGACTGCCAATATCGACTCCAAAATATTTATAATCTATTTTTGCATATTTGTCTTTTCCCCTGCTGATAGAAGGATCGGGATCGTTCGGTTGGAAAATATCTAAGCGGAGACCGGCTGTAAATATACCTTTGCTGTAATCAAGGTTTAACCAGTTCTCAAGTATTTCTCTTTTCGTATCGACGTTGTATGAATATTCAAGATGATTCGAGAGCCCTAAACCTTCGGGCAGAAGATTTAATCTGCCGCCCAACTGTGCGTACGAAGGAATTGCATAAACAATTATTAAAAAGATTATCAGCTTCTGTAAACGATTTATATTTTCCGGATGAAAACTTCGGAAAGAGTTTTTACAAAATTTAAAAGCAGATTGTTGCATAAAAAGAGTTTCCGTTTTAAACAGCAAATGTTGTATAATTTATTTAAACCCGCGGGCTGACCAAAGCCGATCAATCAAATCGTGCTCGTATGTTTCGCAGCACAGATTAATAATCTGTGCTACTCTGGGTCAACCAACAGATTACTATTGCTTAAGTAATTCCTCGATTTTTTCTTTCAGCTCTAATTCATCGCCTCTCGTGTAACCGAGATGCGAGTAAAGTATTACACCGTTTTTATCCATCAGCACCGTAAAGGGAACTGCCTGAGCATAGTAAATACGCGCAACATCCGAATTGGAATCGAGCAGCACCGGAAAAGTGTATCCTCTCGAACGGACATACGGTTTAACTTTTGCAAGTGTCCTTACATCATCAACAGAAATGGCAAGCATCTTAAATCCTTTGTCTTTAAACTCATCGTATATCTTCTGATACTCCTGCAGTTCTTCGAGACACGGCTTGCACCATGTTGCCCAGAAACTTAGCAGCACCGGTCCTTCGCCGAGAAACTGATTCAGCTCAACGTAATCGCCGTCAAGATTTTCGAGTTTGAAATTAGGTGCCTGTCTTCCGCTAAGCGTTGCCTCTTCTTCCTGAGCAAAAACAGTAAATGAAACAACAACCGTTAACAACAGATATAAAAGTGTTTTCATTTATTTCTCCAGAATCATTTTTCTTGTTTCGGTAAAGCTGCCGGCAGTTAATTTATAAATGTATAAACCGCTCGAAAGGTTGGTGGCATCGAATCTAACCTGATGTGTGCCCGCTTGCTGATATTCATTTACAATGGTTGCAATTTCATTACCCAGCACATCGTAAATCATTAAAGTAACATTCCCGGCTTCCCTTAAACCGTATTCAATAACTGTTGACGGATTAAACGGATTCGGAAAGTTTTGCGCAAGAAAATATTCTTCCGGCACAGAAGCATCGTCATCAACCGATAAGGGTTCGGTAGTTGCGGTAAAGTCTAACGTTATCCTGTTATCGGGATTGTGAAATGTCCCCACTTGAATCTGAACGTTTGCCGTTCCGTTGTTTACCAGCGGAAAAACATGGAGCGATGTAATTAATGTATCGCCCGGGTTAAGCGGCGGCGTGCCGAAATCCTGTGTTGTTGCAATGCTGTCTATCTGCGGCGCAAAGCAATTCTGCCCGAAGCAGAGCGACGATTGCCAGTTTTGGGGCAGGTCGTTAATTGTTCTTACCTCGAAAACGGTTTGCACCTGGTTCGAGATATTAACTATTTCAAAATCGAACACCATTTCGGAACCGATTGTATCGCTCAAGAAAGTTTCGTGAACAATAACTTCAATATCCTGTGCCTGTATTGTTAATACGGCAGCAAATACGATTACTAAAGTTAAGAGGGAGGTTCTTATTTTATTTTTCATATTATAATACGCCTGTTTTTATTTTTACCTTTACGATTATCATTATTAAAAACGGACGAAGCCATTTAAAGCTTCGTCCTTTCGTTAAAAAATTATTTAAGCAGACTCATCTTCTTTACCGAGCTAAAATTGCCGGCTATCATCTGATAGATGTAAACTCCCGATGCAAGATTGTGCGCATCGAAAACAACCTCATACGTGCCGGGTGCTTTAACATCGTTTACAAGTGTTGCAACTTCCTGCCCGGTTAAATCGAACACCTTAATTGTAACCGGTACAGCTTCAGCAACGGTATATACAATTCTTGTCGATGGATTAAACGGATTAGGATAGTTCTGCAGCAGTTTGAAATCGGTGACAACATTATTGTTATTATCATCCTCAACATTTACCGGAACAAAGTTCAGCCAGTTATCAATCATAAAATCATAATTCTGGAACGATGCGTTGTAATCCAAACGATACGGTCTGCCAGCAATGTAAATAAACGTTCCGTTGTTATCTTTTTGAATTCTGAAACCGGCAATCCAGTTGTTGGTTGTATCATCGGCATCGAAAATAGGAATTGCCTGCGATGAATCGGCAAGCCACGCAAACTGCACTCTCGAGTGAGTTCCGGTAACGGGCATATCAACAAGATTCTCATCCAAAGCCTTAAGCATGGTAATGTTAAGCAGTCCCGACATAGCAGTTATTCCACAGTAAGCTTTAAGGTCGTTGTTGAAAAAGTCGGCACCTTCTCTCGTGGCTAATAAAAAGTTGCCGCCCTGGGCAATGTAATCGAGCACCTGATTCGGATCGTAAAATGCTTCGTCACCGCCGTAGCTGTTTCCAATCCAGATTACTTTTTGATAAAGATTTAAAATCGAATTGGGAATGTTCCGGTTCATTAATATAACCTGCTGAATGTTTGGGTTGGCGCCGTAATCAAAACCCTGATCGCCGAACAAATCCCATACATCCACCTGATGATTCCCGAAGCAGGCAGAGCTGTTATAAAAGTTCTCCATCTCCGAACCGTACGTTGCGTACTCAATACCGTTAACAACAAGAATATTGGAAGTGTTGGTCAAAACATTTATATAATTTTCAACAACTCTTGTATGCTGATTTACTCCGTCGCTAACGGTTAACGCTACCGAATAAGTTCCGACGCTGCTGTAAGTATATGTCGGTTCCGGATCGTTCGAATCGATGGTGCCGTCGTTATCAAAATCCCATGCCCACGAAACAATACTGGTTGAATCGGTTGCAGTCGAGTAATCGGTAAACGTAACTGTAAGCGGAGCGGCACCTAAGTTTTCATCAACGCTAAAAGCAGCATTTACATTGTTTGAGAAAACAAGGTCAGCCATTTCGGATTGATAAACTTCATCCAACTCATCATCCTGTATAAAAGCAACAACACGAATGCTATCGAAGTTAACGGTTTGGATGAACTCGGCGGAAGGAATGTAAAGCAAATCAAGTTCGGTTGAATCGCCCGCAGCGGGAATTGTAAACGATATACCGTTTCCGTCGGGAAGCATTTTGCGCGAAATACTATAGAATACCGACTCGCCGTTCGGACCCGGAGAACCGAACTGAACGGTCTTTTCTGTAAGCGCAACTCTTAACTTAACATTCCCGAATGTTGTGTTATCGCCCGGTTCTCTTAAAATTTTAACGTGAACGTTTATAACATCATTCGAAAATCTTTCCGGTGTTAAAATAATTGAGAACGGAGCGTATTCCGCATTGCCGTTGTTAACCACGTTCCTGAACTGCTGCTCATAACCGGGAAACGGGTTTGGGAAAGTAGTTCCGTTAACTTCAATCCATGGAACCGAGTTTACGCCGTAATAACTGCGGCGCATGTTATTATCTGCCGAGTTAAGCAGATACATCGGGTCGTTTCCCGAGGGCCAATCAACATTATAAACTATATGCGAGATTGCACCTGTATTTACAAGGTCTTGTGTTGTGGCATTATACCACGCATTGTTTAACGTTGCGCATGGTCCGCATCCCCAGTTGGTAAATCTTTCGACCAACGATTTTTTATCGTATGCTTCCGTTTGTAAAACAAAGCCCAACATTAATAAAAGTAGTAATGCTTTTTTCATAAATCCGCCTTTAATATTATTTCAGAAAAAAAGTAAGGATGAGACTTATGTTAAAAGCCTCATCCCACAAGTTTATTTCAACACGCTCATTTTCTTAACCGAATGATATTCTCCGGCAACCATTTGATACAGGTAGATCCCCGAAGCAAGGTTTGCAGCGTTAAAATCAATTTCGTAAGTGCCGGGTTCTTTTACTTCATCAACAAGTGTTGCAACGGTTTGCCCGGTTAAGTCGTAAACTTTAATCGATACCGGGGTTTGTTTCGGTACCGCATAAATAATTTTAGTCGTGGGATTAAACGGGTTCGGATAATTCTGCATCAAAACAAATTCTTTCGGAACATCAAAATCAACATTTATCACATCGCTGTACTGATAGCGTCCGTTAAAATCGACCTGCTTCAATCTGTAATAATAAGTAACCACACCCGAGTAATCCATTTTATCAACGAACTGATAACTGTTCGGTTCGGAAGTAGTGCCTGCACCCTGAACAAAACCGATGCGGTAAAAGTTCTCGCCGTCGGATGATCTTTCAATTTCGAAACCGTTATTGTTTATTTCGGTTGCAGTAGTCCACTTAAGTAAAACACCCGAAGAGTTAACATCAGCCGTGAAGGATGTAAGTTCAACCGGCAGCGGCTGCAGGTCTGGCAGCTTAACTTTCGAACCCTGCAGAATTTCCTTTGTGTCGAGGTTCTGAATGAAAGCAACAATTTCACATTCGTCGGCAACCCAGGAAGGATCGAGAGAAAAACTCAAATCAACATTTAACAAATCGTTGTTCATCAAATCAACCGCTGTTCCGTTCTGGTCGGGAATCATTAATCTTTCAACAAAATTAACTTCGTCAAGTCCGAACCAGCTAAACGGAATATGCGATTCGGTTAAAACCACATGCAGAACCAGATTCGTCCAGTCACCCGGAATTGAAGCCATCTTGTTCAGTTGAATTGTTAAATTGTAATCCGTTCCGTTTCCCTGTCCGAATATATCCACTGCGAAAGCAGAGTTCTTGGCTTTTCTGCCATCGTAGATTGGCAAATACTCATCGTACATACTTTCGGTTTGGCTGCCGCCCACATAGTAATCCACTCCACCGAATACCGCAGTAGGGAAGCCGGTAATACCGTAATAGTTAACCCTCGCAGTTGAATACGTATTCTCGAAACTGTCTCCATAATGATATTCCACGGCTGCAACACTGTGCCCGTTTGCAATCAAATCGTCGGCACCCATTGCAGCACCGGGACAGAACTGGCACCACGTTCCGGTTCCTATTTCCAGCAAAACCATTTCGCGTTCGGTAGTATAGGTATTGAACCATTTGTTCATCGTATCGTTCGAGTTATCCATATCGCCGCTTAAGTTTGTAGTAACTATAATTTCGAAAAGTTCGTTTGCCTGACTCAGCAAATAATCGGGGAACGATACGGTTTGTTCTTCATCGGGTGCAAGAGTTAATGGTGAACTTGTTTCTGTATAAACGGTACTGCCGCCAACTTTAATCTCGCATGTAACATCAAATGTTTCGGTGTTCAAACCGAAGTTTTTAACGACTGCCTGCGGAGTTAAATTTGTGCCGGGTGCGTATTGGTCTTCTACCAATATTTCTTTAACCATTACATCGTGAGCAAGCGGAGTGAAGAGACGGCAATCGTCTATATACCAGTAATTAATGTTGTACGAATTGCCGGAGAAGTACCAGCAAATCTGAAAATCGGAAGCGCCCACATCCGAATTGTTAATTGTAACAAATTCAGTGGTTGCCGGAATTGAGCCGGTGGGGTTTACAATTTCCCAAACGGTATTCCAGGCACCGCCGCCCGAACGTGTAGCAACCCCCAGTGTATATGGTCCGCCGTAATGATCGACCATATATTTAAACTCTACTTTTAAATCTGTAACTCCCGTTAAATCAACGGGGGGATAAATCAAATGCGACTCACCGTTAAACTGGGGTGTCCAGCTGAACTTTGCTTCCGGCGCTGTACCACCGGCATTATTACTGTTGCTGGAGCTCCAGTTACCGGCATGCGCATCGATATTCCATCCTGC
>JAJRSV010000072.1 GCA_024278655.1 Bacteroidota bacterium
ATCGAAAAAATTCAGGAAGGAGAAAAACAATCCAAGAAGGGAGAAATAATCTCTGAGAAAGACCTGGATAATGAGATTGAGAAATGGTTCGAGTGAACCGGACTCTAAAAAATGATATTAGGAATAATTTATAAGTTCTTTCCTTAAATTAATGCCCTCTTCACATCCCCGATCAAATCCTCTACATCCTCAATTCCAACGGAAAAGCGAACGAGTGAATCGGTTAAGCCGAACTTTTCTCTTTCTTCTTTCGGCACTGTTGCGTGCGTCATACTTGCGGGATGGCAGATTAAGCTTTCAACTCCGCCGAGACTTTCGGCTAAAGTAAAGACTTTAACATTATTCAACACCTTTTTTGCTCTTTCGAGTGAACCGAAATCAGCAGAAACCATTCCACCGAAACCGCGCATTTGCTTTTTCGCAAGCTCATGCTGCGGATGTTCAGGCAGTCCGGGATAAATAACTTTTTCAGCCAAGCCGGATTTTACGAGAAAATCTGCAAATGCTCTTGCGTTTTCATCGTGCTGTTTCATTCTTACTGCAAGCGTTTTTGTCGAGCGAAGAATCAGCCAGCAATCGAACGGCGAAGGGATTCCTCCCGCTGCATTTTGAATGTATCTGATTCTTTCGTGTATCTCATCGCTGCTTGTTAAAATTATACCGCCAATTACATCGCTGTGCCCGCCAAGGTACTTTGTAGTACTGTGTAAAACAATATCTATTCCGAATGTAAGCGGGTTCTGAAAATAGGGACTCATAAATGTATTATCGCAAACACTAATCAGGTTATGCTTTTTGCTTATCTCTGCAACTTTTTCCAAGTCGGTTAATACAAGCATCGGATTCGTGGGTGTTTCCACGAAAATCATCTTTGTGTTTTCTTTTATTGCATTTTCTATGTTGGCAGCATCGCTTGTGTCTATCCACGAAAATTCCAATCCGTAGTTTGTCATATTCTGTTCGAACAAACGGTAAGTGCCGCCGTAAACATTATTAGAAATTACAATGTG
The DNA here is from genome assembly GCA_024278655.1 of Bacteroidota bacterium. Lineage (GTDB taxonomy): Bacteria > Bacteroidota > Ignavibacteria > Ignavibacteriales > Ignavibacteriaceae > BMS3ABIN03. Next base: position 1,011 of record JAJRSV010000072.1, read on the forward strand.
ATCGCCGGCTTTAACGAGAGACATTAAAGCGTGTGTTGCTGCAAGTCCCGAAGCGAAAGCAATTCCGTACTTACCTTTTTCAAGCGCAGCAATGTTAGCTTCCAAAGCTTCGCGTGTACGGTTTTGTGTTCTGCCGTATTCGTATCCTTTATGCTTACCGAGTTCATCCTGTGCATAAGTGGATGTTTGATATAAGGGTGTGATAACTGCACCTGTTACAGGGTCGGGAATTTGTCCCGCGTGTATTGCATCAGTTGAAAAGCCCATTGTTTTCCCTTAGTAAGTTTTTAGTTAATATAAATTAAACGACTCATGTTTTAATTTTTGAATATCGAACACTGAACAAGGAATGATAAATTATACAAGATAAAAGAATAAAGTAAAAAGACAAAAGTGCTTCAACTCCTAGATTTACACATTAAATGACTGAATTGAATATTTGTTTTCGAATTTCGCAATCTCAATCTCGACATTTCTTGTTCGATGTTCATTATTCAAAAAAAAGATGTTAATCAAATTCGTCCTCATCGAAATGGATTAAGTCGTAGCGAGTGATGATATCGGTTATAAGTCCAAAATCGCTTACAAAAATTGCCGGATTTTCTTTTAACAGATTTTTCACTTCCGGTATTTCTGTTTTCGCATCAATTATAGGAAACGGTTCTTCCATAACATCACTTACTTTTGCATTTAACAAACCGGGATCTTCGACCAATTGTTTCATCAACTTGCTTTCGCTTATGCAGCCGATTGCCTGCCGCCCTTTCATAACCGGAATTTGCGAGTAGCCGGTTTTATTTATTAAACTAAGCACATCTTTAATTGTATCGTCTTCTTTTACCGAAACTATTTCCTCTATTCCTCTTGCTTTCTTTGCATCCGAAATATCACGAAGTATTCTTACTTCGGAGTCCAACATCCGGTTCATCTTAAGCCATTCGATGTTATGTACTTTCGACAGATATCTTTCGCCCGTATCGCATACGGTAAACACAATAATATCATCTTCCGTTAACTCTTTTGCCAGTTCAAGTGCAACGTGAACAATAGTACCCGTGCTGCCGCCGCAGAATATTCCTTCTTCTTTGGTCAGCAATCTTGCCGCTGCAAACGATTCTTTATCGCTTACGTTTATTATTTTATCGATGTATTGAAAGTGAACGTTCTTCGGAAGACAATCCTGACCGATTCCCTCGACAAGGTATGGCGTTCCTTTTATCAGCTCACCTGTTTCTTTATAATGCTTGAAAATAGAACCGAACGGATCGGCGCCTATTACCTGAATATCCGGGTTCTTCTCTTTCAAATATCTGCCTGTTCCGCTTATCGTTCCGCCTGTACCGATGCTTGCCACAAAGTGAGTAATCTTTCCGTCGGTTTGCCGCCAGATTTCCGGTCCGGTTGTTTTATAATGAATTTCGGGATTAGCCGGATTTGAATACTGATATGCAAAGATGGAGTTCGGTGTTTCTTCGTGAATCCGCTTGGCAACATTTACGTAGTACTCGGGGTCTTCGGGTTCGGCGTTGTTCGAAACAACAATTACTTCCGAACCGAGCGCTTTCAAGTAATTTATTTTTTCGGAACTTACTTTATCTGTAACAACAAAAACGCATTTATATCCCTTAACAGCAGCCGTAAGCGCAAGACCGATTCCCGTATTGCCGCTGGTGGCTTCTATTATTGTTCCGCCGGGTTTCAGCTCGCCGCGTTCTTCCGCATCGGTAATCATAGCGTAGCCGATACGGTCTTTTACACTGCCGCCGGGATTGGCAGATTCTAATTTTGCGAATATCTGCGGTTTCAATCCCTTGTTTATTTTATTGATTTTTATGAGCGGTGTATTACCTATCTGCTCGAGAATATTATTCTTGAATTCCAATTATTTCTCCTTAATTATTAATAGAGAGCAAAGAAAAGCCCCCGAATAATACACAATAGTTTTTAATGATAAAAGATAATTTGTTACGGAAAAGTAACAGAGTGTTTCTTTAATGAGTAAAGCTCAAATGAATACGGAACAATATTCACTGAAGAAAAAAAAGTAAGCGGCAGATATTTGCAAGCTTCAACTTTTATTTTTTCTTGCTGCTTAACTCCTTTATCCAATCAACTATTATCTTCATCGCTTCGGGAGAAAATGTTTCTTCAATTGTTCCGTATTCAGATGGAGACCCTGTTTTGCTCGTTTGAAACAGATGATTCAGTCCGGGCAGTTTAACTATTTTATAATTACTATTAACGCCTTCCTTAAGTGCTTTTTCAATCAGCTTAAGATTTTCTTCCGGCGGAACCTGCAGGTCTTTTTCTCCGTTCAGTGCGAGAACCGGACACTTCACTTTTGTTAATACGGGATACGGATCGTAACTGATAAAATATCTGAACCACGGACTCATAAGATTTTGCAATTTAGCCCGGATGATTTTTTGCTTATCGGCTTCGCTCACTGTTTTGCTCTGCTCCGATGCTTCTATTTCCTGCCGGATGATTTCTTCAAGTTTTTCCGAAGCTTTTACGCTGTCCGGTTCGTTCAACAGTATATCGAACATTCGTGCGGAAGCTGTAGAATCTTTTTTAATTATATCTACAGGAACGTTACTTAACTTTTGTATCATTCCCGACTGCAAAAGCAGCAGCTTATCTCCGCGCAAGCCGGGTGCGGCTAACAGCACAATAAACTTCACATCATCCGATTCGACAGCGACCATCGGTGCAATCAATCCGCCTTCGCTGTGCCCAATCAAGCCGATATAGTTTTCGTCGACTTCTTTCCTGCTTTTCAGAAATTCAACTGCTGCAAAAACATCATCTGCAAAGTCTTTTGTTGTTGCCGCTTTAAAATTACCCGTCGATTCGCCTACGCCTCTGTCATCGTACCTCAACACGGCAATTCCGTTCCGGGTTAAATAATCGGAAAGAACCAAAAACGGTTTGTGTCCGAACAACTCTTCGTCCCTGTTTTGTGGTCCCGACCCGCTGATTAGGATTACTGCCGGATAAGTTCCACTTGAATCCGGAATTGTTAATGTTCCTGCAAGTGTAACGTTGGCTTTTGTGTTTTCAAACTTTACTTCTTCTACCAGGTAAGGATATGGCTTTTCCGGTTCCTGTGGTCGTTTAACTTCCTCAGGTTTTTCCGAATACCTTAAAACCAGCGGAAGCGACATTCCGCTTTGGTTCCATTCACCGCGGATTAATAAACTGTCTTTTACGAACACACCTTTGTAAAAACCCGAGATAGAACTAACATTGAACATCACATTTGTGCCGTCGAATTTAACTTCATCTACTACAATTCCGAATGCGCCCTGATCGGGGCTGTCCATTGTAGCCGATAACGCTCCGCTATCGCTTTCTTCAACGTTAAATACAATTCTGAGTTGAGCAGTTTGAATTTGCAGTTTACCGACCCATCTGCCTGCAATTTGGTTGTTGCCCTGAGGATAAATGATTGTGACTGTTAATAGTAAAAACAGAAGTAAAACAGAAATGCTTTTAAGACTTGGTATTAAAGTTCTCATCGTAAATCTCCTGAATAGTTACATAATTGATACACATCGACAGGCAATTTATTCAAACGAAAAAGTATGCTTTTGCAGGAATTAATCTGTGAGTGCTTATTCGAATCTGAACCCTCTTAAAAATTCCTCAACTCCCATCCGTTTTCTTCCTTCCTGCTTCAGTTCAAGCACACTCAATGCGTTTTTTCCGCAGCCGATTACAAGCTCTTTTTTAGTATGATAAATTTCAGACGGTTTCAAATCATCCCTTTCAACAACTTCCGATTTATAAATTTTTGTCATTTTATCATGAAGGAAAAAATAAGCACCCGGTACAGGCGAAAGTCCTCTTATTAAATTATGGACTTCAACCGCAGGTTTATGCCAATCAATCTTTGCAATTTCCTTTGTTATTTTCGGAGCCGGAGAAGCGAGTGAATCATCCTGTTCCTGTAAAACATAATCGCAGGAATCTATTAGCTCAACTGTTTCCATAACAACCTGTGCACCAAGTTCGCTTAAGCGGTCGTGAAGTGTTTCAAAATTATCTTCGGGTTTTATTTCCAATTTTCTTTGAAGATAGATATTTCCGGTATCTACTTTCTCGGCGAGTTTAAATGTTGTTAAACCCGTTTCGGTTTCTCCGTTGATTAACGCCCACTGAATCGGTGCGGCACCGCGGTACTTCGGAAGCAATGAAGCATGCAGATTGAACGAACCCTTCGGTGGAATTGTAAAAACCTCTTTGGGCAGAATGCGAAAAGCAACAACAACATATAAATCGGTGTTGTATCGTTTTAACTGCTCAACAAATTCTTCGTTACCTTTCAGCTTTTCCGGCTGCAAGACCGGAATGTTGTGTTCCAACGCAAATTCTTTTACCGGGGTGAAAGTAACTTTTCTGCCTCTCCCCCGCTCTTTATCGGGCGCAGTAACAACGGCAACTACATTGTGCCTGCTTTCAACAAGTGCTTTGAGCGAAGGGATGGAAAAATCGGGTGTGCCCATGAAAATTATGTTCATAGGTTATCTGCCTAAAAGGTTAGTTGATAATCGTGTGACTCACTAATCGGATATTCAACATCAATTTTTCTGCGTTTGATTTTCTGCAGCGGCTTCTTCAGTTTCTTTTTTGTTTCTTCATCAACCAAATCGGTGAATAAAACTCCGCGTAAATGATCGTACTCATGCTGGATAACGCGTGCAAGCAGTTCGTCGGCTTCAAGTTCCTGCTGTTTCATATCTGTATCCTGATAAATAATTTTAATCTTTTCCGGTCTTTCCACGTCGGCTCTTATGTCGGGAATGCTTAAGCATCCTTCTTCGAATACGGATTTATCTTCAGAGTATTCAACAATTTTCGGGTTAATGAATACAATCGGTTTTGTATCTTCGTATCCTTCAACATTAGCAACGTCGATAATAAAGATAGATTTATCGGCACCAACCTGATTTGCTGCAAGACCTATTCCGCTGGCATTCCGCATCGTATCGAACATGTTGGTTATCAGCTCAATCGTTTCGTTATCAATTTCATCTACTCTGCCGGCTTGTTTACGCAATATTTTGTCGCCGTACATTGTGACGGGTAAAATCGCCATTATTTTTCCTGTTATTTTTCTAAATGATATGTAATATAAAAATAATTAAAAGCAGTTGAAGATAAAAGGAAGAATTGTGCTTTTGCGTGCAAACCCCTCTGTCCTTCGGACATCTCCCCTTATAAAGGGGAGAAAAACCGAATCTAGTATTCGTTATATATAAATTAAATTAATAGCTTACCCTTGTTCATCAGTAACTTTCCGTCCAGGTAAACAGTCGGTTTTTTGATTACACCGTCGAGATGAATAGGAACATTGAATGAGCCGCCCATCGAAATATTGTTGCCTAAAGCAATATGCACTGTTCCCATTACTTTTTCGTCTTCCAGAAGCACACCGCTTAATTTTGCGCTGTCGTTTGTCCCTATTCCGAACTCAGCGATGTTGCGTGTGCCTTTACCTACCTTATCGAGCATCGTTTTTAATTTTCTTGCTGCGCTGCCGCCGGTTATTTTTGTTGCGAAGCCGTCCTTCACTTCAATAGTAATTTTCACGTTGCCAATCAATCCCAAACCAGCCATCGAACCGTCAACTACAAACACACCGTTGGCAGTTCCTTCAACCGGTGCAAGGAATGTTTCGCCAGTGGGCAGATTACCGCTTTCACCTTTTTTGTGGAAAAGTCCTTTGCTTGCAATTGCGGTTCTGCCTTTAATACTGAACGAAATATCTGTTCCGGATGGTGCGGTAACTCTAACCTGTTTTCCTTTTTCCAAAATCTTTTTCAGCTTAATGGATCTTTTTGCAATCGATTTGTAATCGGCGTTCATTCCGCGAATCATTATCTCTTTAGTAATTCCGGGAAATGTTGCAACGCGAACTCCTTTTTTCGAAGCTGCCCGTCGTGCATCTGTATGAGTTATAGATTTTGCTGTTGGCACTAAAACTATATCGAACATCTGCATCAGTTTTGCAACCTGTTCGGGCGGTTCTTCGCCATTTATCTTTCCTGATTTCATTTCGACAAATAACGATTTGTAACCCAAACGTTTTGCGTTTTCGAAGAGTGAATATCCGATTTCCCTTTTCAATTCATCGGTTATTATCAGTATGCTTTCATTTTTCTTTGCACCCATACATACTTTAATTGCAGTTTCCGATGCCTTATCAAGCTTTGATAATTTTGTCATATTATAAGTTCGATTTTTGTGATTAAAATATTATAGAGGGAAGCCGACATTTAATTGAACCACAGCAACAAAGCCGCCTGATTCAATAAAGTTACCGTAATTGAGCTGCGGAGGATTTACTATCTCCGAATTGCCTTTAAGAAAGTACGTTCCGTCCGCCGCTTTAAGATCATCTATTTGCAAATAAGTATAACCGGCAGAACCTTCAATACTTACATAATTATGTATTAAATCGATAATAAATCCGGTTGCAATGTAATAACCAATATTACCCGATTCGCTTTCATACTCCATTACCGATGTTGCGCCGGGCATATTCTGTGTTTCGGTTAAAGATATATTGTTAAAATTTATTGTTCCCTCAACTATTTTCCAGCTAAGAGCATTGGTGATGGCAAAACCTATATCGACACCAACCGCCCAGTTTTTAATATCAAGATCGTAAGAATAGTTTATGGTTTCTCCGGATGCTATTTGTGTAGCTTCGTTTGTTTTACTCAATCCCTGGAAATAACCTTTGGCGGTAATCATAAAACCGCTTTGCCAGTTTGCTCTGAAAAAGTTAACACCCACACGGTAACCGAAAGCATAATTGTATTTATCAAGCGGTCTTTCATCGTCCCTGTCGACACTCTGGTTAAAATGATCGATATATTTATTGAAACCGCTTGCATCATATTGTTGATATACAACTCCGCCGTAACCGCCGAATAAACCGAGGCAGCCAAAACCGAATGTTTGGGAATATGAAAAATTACCCGGAACAAAAAGAGCAAGAATAATAATTATAATATTTATTCTTTTAACCGGCATAGCATCCTGTAAATTATGTTAAATTCAACATAATAATAATTTTAATTAAACGGAATTCCTACAGTAAGTACTGCAACACCAAAAAAACCGCCTCCGTCAATAAAATCACCTGCTGAAGAAAAATTAACGCCATTCGGATCGGCTACTTTTTCTACCGCGAAATACGAATAACCGACAAGCAATTCAATTGCTATATACGGAGGTAAAGGATAATATACCAAGCCCGTATTAGCAGTAAATCCTATATTTGTATCAGTCGATTTATGCTCGGTTTTTATTTCTTCGGAAGAAGTTCGGATAGTGTTTGTAAAATCAGCACTGGTCCAGGTAACCAATGCATCAAAAATCCTGATATCGAAATTCGGACCTAAAAAATAGGACATAGATATTCCCAGATTAAAGTTGCTTAGTTTCAGTTTCAGTTCCTGGGTAGCATCCGCACCGTTATAAATGCCGGCGGCTTCCTGCTTTTCAATAAAAGACTGGAAATATAATTTCAGCGCCATTATAATATCATTAGATCTGAAACCGAAAACATTAGCTCCAACCCTCCAACCCCAGGCAGAACCGAAGTCGCTAAAATTTTGCTCCAAATCCGGATTGTTGCGAATTACCCCGTTCAACCCTTTCGCCGAAAATTGCTGATAACCGTACCCTCCGAAAATACCGCTTTGAAACATACTCTGAAATAACGAACCGATTCCGCAGCAATCATCCTGAGCTTTAACCGGACCGGTAGAAAAGAACAGAATTAAAATACCCGCCGCAACTGTAGAGAGTTTTCTCATGTTTTTCTTTCAAATGATAAATAAATAATTTTGTTATACCCCAACACGATACACCGGAACAATTTCATATATTTTTAATTCCTTTTTCCAAACCGTGACCGGCAGGACTAATTTCGTTCTTTCTAAGCAAATATGCAAAAACCAAACCGAAAAATCCCAATGAAGTAAATATCCACATTCCCATTTCGTAACCACCGCTAAAATCGTTTGCCCAGCCGATAAGAAAATTAAATCCCGAAAGCCCTACCGCCTGAATCATTGTCATCAAACCGTAAGCAGTACCCAATTTTGCTTCGGGCACAATATACGCAACCGAGGGCCACATTACAGCCGGAACGAGCGAAAATGATAAGCCCATTGCCGCCATCGGCAAATATAAGCTGATGTCCGTGTACATCATAAGTAAATAAACAGGTATTAATAATAACGAACCTATCATCATCAGCAGCGATCTTTTTCCGATATAATCTGATAGTAAACCGAATAAAGGAGTAAGAACCATAGATGATAAAATAAGCAGACTCGATAAGAAACCGCCCTGTTCCCTCGTTGTGTTGTGAACTTCCATAAAAAACTTAACCGCAAAGGTTTGAAACGGAAACACTGCCGAATAGAATGTTACACACAACAGGACTATAAAAATGTACGATTTGCCGAAAGAAAATCTTATGAAAAGCAGAAGGGTTGCAAGACTTATTACAAACTTCAAATTACCGGGCACAAAAGCAATTGCAACGGTAATAACAGCAAGTGCGGTTAATAATCGTGCCCTGTTAAAAATAAAAATTTCTTTGAACTCTATTTTTTCCTGCTCACCGCTATCAGCCGCCTTAAAGTTTGCTTCGGCGTAATTATCCAATATCCAGTAGATTACCACGGCTATAACCGAAACGAAACCCGCAACAGCAGCCACTAACAAAGGTCCCTGCCAATCGGTATAAAAATCTTTAGCCCATGTTGGCGAATTAAGTGCGGCAAAGCTTCCGAGACGTGCAATGGTAAGATTTATTCCGAATGCAAAAGAAAGCTGTTTTCCTTTGAACCATTTACCGAGAACGGTTGTTACCGCAACAATCAACGACTCTGCACCTAATCCGAACAACAGTCTTCCCGCAGCCATTACTACAAATTCACCTCCTGAAAATGCAGTTAAGATGGCGCCCATAAAACAGAGCATGGCAAACATAAATGAAGAAGCTTTTGTGCCTATTTTATCTATTATTATTCCGCCAATCAGAACCATAAAAATGTTAGGCAGACTGTAAATGCCGTTCAGTGTTCCAATGTCGGAATCGGTGAAGTGAAGTTGTTTAACGAGCAAATCGGCAAGTGGGCTGATGCTGTCGAAAACGTAATAGTTTCCGAACATTGCCATACTTACTGAAACGAGTATCGCCCATCTGAACAGAGCAGAAGGTTCACGCTTTTCGTTTAACGGAATTGATGCGGTACTATTCAAACCGTTTTGTTTTTATCCTCCGAATAAAAGTATAAAACAAGAGCATTATATTAGAAAGGGAATCAAACTATATCTTCGTCCGATTCCCTTTTCACAATTCGTTAAAATATTTATTTATTCGATTTATTTCTCATTGCCATAAATTCCTTTAAAGGATACTTTATAAGAACATAAGCTAATATTGCAAATACTACCAGCCCTAAAGTCCAGTAACCTTCAAAGTCTTCGGGGATTCCGAATACGCCTTTCAAACTAATGCCTGCACCAACGAAACCGGCTAATATAATTCCGACCAGAGCTTCGCCGGCAACTAATCCCGATGCCAAAAGCAATCCTGTGTTATGAACGGTTTCGGTTTCTTCTTTAGTAGCATTTTTCTTCTCTGCAATTTTATCCACAACATATTTTATCAACCCGCCGATGAAAATTGCAAATGTAGTTTGGAACGGAAGATACATTCCAACTGCAATTAACATTGGAGACGGCGATTTGATAAGTATAAGTGCAACTGCAAAGAACATTCCTGCAATTACCAAAGGCCAAGCCATTTCGCCTCCAACAATTCCTTTGGCAACCATAGCCATCAAACCTGCCTGAGGTGCGGGTAAGGCATCGCTTCCTATTCCGTTAGCTTCGTGAAGGAGAATAATCGGGAAGATTAATATCATCGATGCAAATACAACACCTATCATCTCTCCCACTTCCATCTTCCACGGGGTTCCGCCGAGCAACTGCCCGATTTTCAAATCCTGCATCATATCGCCCGAAACACCGGCAACAACACAAACAACCGATGCAACAGCTAAAGCTGCTGTTACCCCCGGGTCTCCTTTCATTCCTACTAAAACCATTAACACAGCAGCAATAAGCAAAGTGGATAACGTTAATCCGGAAATAGGATTCGATGAGCTTCCGATAATACCAACAAGGTAACCGGCAACCGCAGCGAAAACAAAAGCGGCTACTGCCATCACTATTCCGGAAAGTAAAGCCGATTCAAATGAGTGAGTGAAGATATTGTAAACGCCTATCATCACTAAAATAATTATACCAACAGCAATAAGAACCATTTTGAACGAAAGGTCTTTTTCGGTTCTTAACACTTCCTTAGCTCCCGGCTGCTTGGCTGCTTTTATATCCCTGAATCCTTTACCTACTCCCTCCATTAAACTTTTGCGCATACTGAAAAGAGTGTAAAATGCACCGACTAACATACCGCCAACGGCAATCGGTTTAACCGTTGCGTTGTATGCAAGACTCGCAATCGAAAGCCAGTCGCCGCCGTTGCTTGCAACCACACCGCTTAAATCGTTATACATCAAAAACATTACAATCGGCATCAGAAAAACCCATCCGAACACACCGCCGGAAAATGTAATTGCCGACAGGCGATAACCGATAATATAGCCAACACCTAAAAACGCCGGAGAAGCAGCAGGACTCATTGCAAGGAATCCGCCTTTTTGTTCTACCGTTTTTACAATTTCGGCTTTGTTGTTTACCAGATTTATTTTCGATAAGCCGAATTGCCAGTATCCTTTCACGGTATCTTTTATTAATGTAATACCGTTTGGGTTTTTAAAAATTTCTATAAGTGCACCCAAACCGAGTGTTGCAAAAACGTACTTGGCACCGGTATTTCCTCCCTGCCCGGCTTTAACAATTTCGGTGCATGCCTGGCTTTCGGGAAACGGCAGCGATTTATCGCCGACAAGTGTTTTTCTTAAAATTGTAATTAACAGAACACCAAGCACACCGCCAACCAGCATAAGCAGCGTACTTTCCCAATAATCGAACTCTTCCCATACACCGCTTATTACAAAAGCGGGTATTGTGAATATAGCACCCGCAGCTAAAGCTTCACCAACCGATGCAGTGGTTCGTGCAATATTTTCTTCAAGTATATTTCCTTTGAAGACACGCAACACAGCCATTGCAATAACCGCAGCGGGAAAAGTTGCCGCTACAGTCATTCCTGCTTTTAAACCGAGGTAAACATTAGCCGAACCGAGTATCATAGCCAATATTACACCCAGTGTCACCGATTTAAAAGTGAGTTCCTTCATTTGTTTATCGGCAGGAACGTAAGGTTGGACGTTGGAATCAGTAGAATTATTTTCAGCCATAATCCATAACTCCTGTTGAATGATAGAATATGTGGAATAATTGGTAATGAAATTCTGAAATTATAAGAATAAATGCAAGGATTGAGCTTGGGAAAAAATTATTTTATTTTGAAATATCTTTTAAATATCCATATCGAATACGATTTTGTATTGTAACATAACTTGGATAATTTTAGATTGTGAGATAAGTTCAATCAAATTGAAAATGACAAAAATATTTTTAATCAAAATAGATTGTTTAGCTTTTAATATTTATAGGAGATTAATGTGATGACAGATAAAGCATTGAAGCAGATTATTAAAGATGGCGTAAAAGAAGCATTAAAAGAAGAAAGAATTACGTTGTATGAAATCATTGTACCATATGCTACAAAAAAAGAGATAGAAGAGATTCATAAGAAATTCGGCTCACCGGATAAATATAAAGAGAAAGATTTTGTCGATATGACGAAATGGACTCTTAAATGAAAATTAAATTCAGCAAAAGTGCTCTCAAGTTTATTGAAAAACTGAAAGAGAGAGAAAAAGAAAAAGTCAGATTGAAATTAAAATCTCTTTTTATATCATTAGAAGAACAAGGTATTATTCCTTTCAAAGAACTTGATATAAAGAAGCTAGACGGTAAATGGTACGGGTTTTTCAGAATGAGGATTGGTAAGATTAGAGTTATATTTAAAATCGATAAAGAAAATCAGCTTCTACTGGTTTATGAGATTGACTTTAGGGGAAGTATTTATAAAAAAAACTGAGTTTATTGTTTAGCCAGATATTCTGCAAATTATAATTGTTCTATATTTTAGTTGTTATTCCGAACAAAGCCATCCCGCTCCCGCGGGAGAACCGGCAACACAAGGTAGCTTGCTGTTTATAGCTGCATTTTAAAATAAAAAAGGATGACTTTCGTCATCCTTTTTCTAAATGAACTTTTGTGGGCAGAGACGGAATCGAACCGCCGACACAAGGATTTTCAGTCCTTTGCTCTACCGACTGAGCTATCTGCCCGAAAATTGAGTTCCAAAAATAAATATTTTAATACTAAACTCAAATATTATTCGACGGTAACACTTTTTGCCAGGTTTCTCGGCTGGTCAACATTTAACCCCTTCTTAACCGCAATGTGATACGCAAGCAATTGAAGCGGTATTGAGTTTAGTATGGGGCTAAGCATTTCTATCGTTCTCGGTATTTTAATTACGTGATCAACAATCCTGTCAATCTCTCCGTCGCCGTCGTCGGCTATTGCTATAATTTTTCCGCCGCGGGCTCTAACTTCTTCTATGTTGCTTATAATTTTATCATAAGTAGAATCTTTAGGCGCAATAAAAACAACGGGCATATTTTCATCAATCAAGGCAATAGGTCCGTGTTTCATTTCCGCCGCAGGGTAACCTTCGGCATGGATGTATGAAATTTCTTTAAGCTTTAACGCACCTTCCAGCGCTACCGGAAAGTTATATCCTCTTCCGAGGTAGAGGAAATTATTTGCATCTTTAAATTCATTGGCAAGTTCTTCAATTTTATCATTAAGCTTAAGTATTTCCGAAATCTTGTCGGGCAGCGCCTGTAGTTCTTTTACAATCTCTCTTCCTTCGGGTGCACTTAAACTTTTCTTTCTTGCAATAAGCAACGTTATAAGCGAAAGCACAACCAACTGAGATGTAAATGCTTTAGTAGAAGCAACGCCAATCTCCGGTCCGGCATGAATATAAACACCGGCAGTACTCTCTCTTGCAATCGTGCTGCCTACAACGTTACAAATTCCGAGAACCAGCGCACCGCGGTTTTTTGCTTCGCGAAGTGCAGCAAGTGTATCGGCAGTTTCGCCGCTTTGCGAAATAAGAAACACCGTATCGTCTTTATCAATTATCGGGTTCCTGTATCTGAACTCCGATGCATATTCAACTTCGGTTGGAATGCGGGCGATGTGCTCAAGCATATATTCACCGACTAACCCCGCATGCCAGCTTGTTCCGCAGGCGGAAATTAAAATTCTTTTAGAGTTTACAAGCCGGTCAACCACTTCGGTTAATCCGCCGAGTTTGGATGTGCCTTCGTCAATCAAAAGTCTTCCGCGCATCGAATTACGTACCGACTCGGGCTGCTCCATTATCTCCTTCAGCATAAAATGAGGGAAACCGCCTTTGTCAATCTCTTCGAGCGACATGCTTATTTCGTGAACTTCTTTTTCAATTTCTTTATCCGAAATTGTTTTTACCGTAAAGTTATCTTTACTAACAACTGCAAGTTCACCGTCGTCCAGATACACCACCTGCTTTGTGTGAGCAAGAATAGCAGATACATCGGAAGCAATAAAGTTTTCATTTTCACCGAGTCCTACAACAAGCGGTGAACCTTTCCGTGCAACAACAATTTTATCAGGTTCTTCGCGATAAATAACCGCAATACCGTAAGTGCCTTCTACTTCGTTCAATGCAAGCTGAACCGCTTTGCACAAGGAATAACCTTTAACCAAAAAACTATCGATTAAATGAACGAGCACTTCCGAATCGGTCTCGCTTGTAAAGTGGTAACCTAATTTCTTCAAACCCGTTTTAATGGTTTGATAGTTTTCGATTATTCCGTTGTGAATCAAGAAAAGAGTGTTGTTACTGTTTGAATGAGGATGTGCATTAATTTCGTTTGGAATGCCGTGAGTAGCCCAGCGCGTATGCCCGATACCCAATCCGGCATGAAGATTCATATTATGAATACGCTCTTCCAGCGCAGAAACTTTCCCTTTGTTTTTTATAATACTCGAATTTCCGTTTTCAATTATCCCGATACCGGCGGAGTCGTATCCCCTGTATTCCAATCGTTTTAAACCGTTTATAAGAATAGGCACGCAGTTTTTATTGCCTATATAACCTACTATTCCACACATAGTAAAGCCCTGTTTCTAAATGAAAAATTATGAACCCGATAAATATAAAGTTTTTTGAGGGTTATATAAATAATGATGCCAAACTATTTGCCTGCCGGTTATCTTATACGGGCAAGCTTTTGAGTAACATCCCTGGTTTTATCGGCAAATTGTACAATGACCTTATACAGATATACACCATTGGCAACATCATCGCCGTCCTCATCTTTACCGTCCCAATATATTTTATTGAAACCGGCATTCAATGCGGTTGGCGGCACTTCAATATTACGTATCAGTCTGCCGGCAATGGTATATATTTTAATATAGAACCTTTCGGGCAGCTGCGTTCCGTGCAACTGGAATGTAAAGTATGTATCGTTGGTAAACGGATTAGGATAATTATAAACTTCCGTAATATCCGATTCGTTAAACACATAAAAGATCGTACGTGACGAGGTTGAATCGAAGAAATTACCCGAAGCATCTTTCGCCAATATTTCGAGCGTATGCTTTCCGTCCTTTAATTTGGGTCGCCAGTGAATCTCCGCACGTGAATCAGGATAAGGCGTATAGCTGAAAGTTAAAGTAGAATCTTCGAATGTAAGAGGTTCGTTGTTGTAAATTATAGTAAAGTATTCCTGCTTAAGCGGAAGCGGACTGTTATCTTCCAGCGTTATCAAAACATCGGGTTGAGCGGAAACTATGTCGCCGTTTATAATTTCCTTACCATCGAATGCTATTGAGAAAGCAGGACGTACAGAATCCCTGACCACATAAAACGAATTGTCAATCAGATTATCGAAACCGAAATACTCAAGCTGGTCGGTTACACCGAATGCCTGCATTTTGTTTTCGAACAGAAGCTGTTCGGTGTTTACGGTATATGTAATTACATCTGAAATACTGTCGGCAGGAACACTAATCACCCTTGAAAACGATTGGACGGTACTATCCACACTCACGTCGATAAGTTCGAAGTCGATATTCAAGCTGTCTATGTCTATATCGCCGTAATTTCTTGCTCTAAAGCTCATTGTAATCGGGAAACCCTGCATTACCGAATCGGGAGAAAACTGCATATCATCCCTTACAAAATAAACATCGGGTCTGGGATGGTAATCGAAATTAATACTCCTCAACTCCATAGGATTCACCTGACTTAAACTCGAATCGGTAAGAGTAATATTCAGACTCAGTTTCTGATAAGTTTTAGGATCCACATCGCTTAACGAATAAGGATTCGGTACATTTAAAGCAATAGTATCCCATTGCCCGGTAAAGAAATTCAAGCCCAACAGGTTAACGCTGTACTGCCCGGTCGGACTCGGATTATACAAATCGTAAGATAAACTATTCCACCAGGCAACAGGTCCAACCGCTTTAGTATTTATCGAACCGGATGCATCGATATATTCGCCCATAAACCTGCTGAACTTAGGCGGATAACCTGCACTGCCGCGGTAAACCGAAGCATAGATTTCATTATTCTCCCAATCAACACACCATGCGTAATAACTTTGGAAGTCCGAACGCACAATCCACTCTTCTTCGAAGAAGCCGTCGCTTAATCTTATACGCCGGATGTAATTGGTTAAAAATGTTTCAACAGGATAGAGATAATCGCCGTAAACGAAGAAGCCCGAAAAACCTTCGAAGCTTGAACCGCTTAAGACCATATCGGCACGCACCAGCGAAAAACCGTTGTTCGGATCGAAAACCCGCAGCGTATATTTTCTGTCGCCGTTCGGTTTAACCAAAGTAAGATTATAGAAATACTTATCGTCAGCGGTTAGATATACCGGTCCGTCAGCCGGGATGGAGTTATCCCATCTTAGCATACCGGGCGGAACCGCGACCGTATCTATTTCATCGGTAGCAACATTAATTCTGGTTAATTGATGACTCTGTCCCGTGGCGACATAAACGTAGCCGTCAAAGTACACGATTGAATTTAATATCTTATCGTAAAAGGTTGATAACTTTCCGTAAAATGCTCCTTTAACGGTACCGTTTCTTCCGGTGCCTATTTTATAAATAGCAGATTTTCCGTCCTGATTAAAAGGCAGCATCAAAAACCATATATTTCCAAAATAAATATAAGTACCGTCTGTTGTTATTGTCGTTAATCTCAAACTATCGGGCAGCGTAACTCCGGGAACAATATCACCCAAAAATGTATCATCCGAAGGACGGGGAGGCAGAAGATCGGTATTTAAACGCAGTGCGCCACTGGAATCGGAATATGTGATATTATATGTATTAAATGTTTTAAGAATATCTTCGTGAGCATAATATCCGTTTTTAGGATTATCCATTATCGAGAAACTTCTTATCTCGCTCCAGTTGCCGTATTCGCTGCCGGTAAATATTCTTGCACGCCAAAAGTAAGTGCCTTGCGGCAGTTCCGGAGAGTTCCACTTAACCAGAACCTGATTGGTAGTTAATGCACCCGAACTGACTATCGGCGATTCGAAGTTGAGCGAGGTATCTATCTCTATGTAATACGTTAAGTCTCTGTGCAGATAATGCCCGATATCGGAAAAGACAAATTCCATTGAAGACGACGAAGTTGAAAAACCGTCAATCGGTTTAAGAACATTCGGTTCGCTAATATTAAAGACGAGGAAATACTGCGACGCAACATTATCGGAATGATCGACTTCGCTGATACTGTCTGCCTGGTTAATAGATGCAGTCAGTTGAAACAAATCACCCTGTGTGGGAATCCATGTAAAATAAACCGAATCCTCATCGGCAAAACCGTCAAGTCTTTTACTTCCGGCTAAGTAGTTCGTATCTGCCGAACTAACATAAAGATCGACAGTTACGGAGTCGGTGTGAAACATTCGTCCCCAGTTATGAACATTCACTTTAACCGTAACAGTATCATTCACCAAAGGATTTGGCGGTGAAATTGTAATATCCGATGGACTGATTGAAAAATCGGGATACTTCGGTATTGCCATGCTAACTGCCGGATCGCCGAGATAAGTAAGCAATGCCACCTGTGTACCGTAAACCCCTGAAGCAGGCACCCTGTTTTTTGCATTTAAAATAGCTTTACCAACTGAAAATACTTTCTTATTAAAAAC
>JAJRSV010000073.1 GCA_024278655.1 Bacteroidota bacterium
ACATTAAAAAAAGAACTGTATAATCTTTATGAAAAGACTTTCTTCTTCTCCAACAAAATGTACTTTTTAGCAGGAGCCGGAATTTCTTTAGTAGTTATTATTGCGGCTGTTGCTAATGCTAAAGGGGAGTTTGGTTTTGCATTGCTCTGGAATGTGATTTGGGCAGGAGGAGTTTCGGCTCTTGTTTATTCGGCATTTTCAAAATGGAGAATTGCATTAGCCGGAAAAGTTAAAGGTGCTGCGTTGGTTAGCGCAATCTTCCTTACTCTCTTCGCAATTCCGTTTGTCCTGGGTCAGATAGTAGGTTTGTACTTTCTCTCTCAGGCGGGTTCTTTACTGGCATTAGCCGGACTGGTATTACTTGTGATCCTGAATATTATCTTTCATCATTTACTTAAAGCTCCAACAAGATTGGGACGCAAAGTAATGGATAAGATAGAAGGATTTAAAATGTATCTTTCCACGGCTGAGAAGGATAGACTGAACTCAATAAAAGAACCGGCAAAAACACCGGAGCTTTTTGAAAAGTTTCTCCCTTATGCAATTGCACTTGATGTGGAAAATGAATGGGGTGAAAAGTTTAACGATGTACTTCAAGCTGCCGGCACAGAATATTCTCCCGGCTGGTATTCGGGTGCGGCGCTTTCTACAATCGGTGCAGTGGGTGTAGCATCAGCACTGGGAACCGGTTTAACAGCCACAATTTCATCCTCGTCAACTGCTCCCGGATCATCTTCCGGCGGTGGAGGAGGAGGATTTTCAGGTGGTGGTGGCGGGGGCGGTGGAGGAGGGGGATGGTAAATTCATTTGGTGATTTTGTGATTTGTTGATTATGTGATTTAAGACAAAAGATAAAAGTAAAAAGTTTGTTAGTTCTTGGTTCGTGGTTCTTAGTTAAAATTTTAATTGGCAAATTTATAAAATATCTCAAAAGTAATTTATGATAAACCAAGAACCAAGAACTACGAACCAAGAACCATAAATGACAAGCAATGACTATTTATGACTACAAATGACTGTTATAAAAATCCAATAACATATTAAATTACAATAAACTAGAAGCAATTATCTCACAAATTCTCCCGGCTGCTTTGCCGTCCCATTTTTCCGGAATTTTACCTGCTTTTTTCTTTCCGCTTAAAATTTCTTTCGACACCTGCTCAGCATTTTTATAATTATCGCCAACAAGGTGATTGGTACCGATTTCTACCGTAACCGGGCGTTCGGTTGTTTTTCTTACGGTAACACACTGTATTCCAAGGTAAGTGCTTTCCTCCTGGATTCCACCGCTGTCCGTAAGTATCAACTCCGCGTTTTTGATAAGAGTTAGAAAGTCCAGATATCCAATCGGTTCGGTTAAAAGCACGTTGGAATTAAGGCGGTTTTTAAGTCCGAACTTTTCCATATTTTTCGATGTTCGCGGGTGTATGGGAAAGATAACCCTTCGCATTGCTCCGATGGAATTCAATAAATCAATCAACGATGACAACTGCTCCCTGTGATCAACATTGCTGGGGCGATGAAGTGTAACAAGCACATAGTTACCCGGCGCAGCATCAAATTTGCTCATAACGTTAGTGCCGTTTGTCTTAGGCAAAAAGTGAACAAGACTGTCAATCATCACGTTTCCGGTAAAATAAACTTTGCTTTCCGGAACTCCTTCGTTCTTCAAATTTGTAAGACCGCTTTTTTCGGTAACGAAAAGATACTCCGAAATCGAATCGGTAAGAATGCGGTTAATTTCTTCCGGCATTGTCCGGTCGAAGCTTCTTAATCCTGCCTCAACATGTGCCGTAGGTATTTGCAGTTTGCTTGCGGTTAAGCTGCAAGCAATTGTAGAGTTAACATCTCCGACTACAATAATTAAATCCGGTTTTTCTTCGAGTAGTACCTTTTCAAATTCAATCATTATTTTGCCCGTTTGTTGAGCATGTGAACCGCTGCCTACGCCGAGGTAAAAATCAGGGCGGGGGAGTTCAAGATCATCGAAAAATATTTTCGACATCTTCTCATCGTAATGCTGTCCCGTATGGCAGATGAGATGCTGTATTTTATCTTTATAAGGTCGGAATGCTCTATGCAACGGTGCGACCTTCATAAAATTAGGTCTCGCACCTACAACTGAAATTATTTTCTTCAATTTAGTTTATACTGCTTTTTGTTTGGATATTTATATTCAAAAGATAAGCAAAATAGTGATTTTTTGTTTGGCTGTATTTATTAAATATTTATGAGGGTCAGAGTTTTTAAAATCGTTTGTGCTTATACAAAAAGACCTCACCCCCAGCCCCTCTCCTTGCAAAGGAAGATAAAAAATCCCTCTCCTTAATAAGGAGAGGGACACAGGGTGAGGTTCGCTTACACTCTCGAAGATGAATTCACAAAATCCCCAACAAAGAATAATCACATTTTCTCTCTCCGCAGTCTTATTATCTCCTCTTCAATTCTCTTAAAAACCAAATTAGGATTTCCTAACAATTCCTCATTTTTAAATCTTAGAAATTCAATACCGAATCCTTCGAGGTAAGATTGTCTTTTCACATCGTGTTTTTTCTGTTTAACTTCTTCGTGTATATCCCCGTCAAGTTCCACTGCCAATTTAAGTTCCGGGGCATAAAAATCAATAACATATTCATCAATTGAGTACTGTCTTCGAAATTTAACACCCTGCAGTTTTCTGTTGCGTAAATGAAGCCACATTATTTGTTCGCAGTAAGTAGAAGTGGAACGAAGCATTCTTCGTTTACGTTTTTCTTCGCGTTTGTTAAAATGTTTGGTCATTTTATCAATCCGAATTACATATCAAAGCAAAAGGTCTATCTTCTGAATAATGTTAGGGATTCAGGGTGAAGAATGCATTCACACTCAAAAGATCAGACGCTTAAAGCTAATAACAGGAAAAAGAAAAGTAAAGAGGAACTTCAAAAAAGTCCCTCTCCTTACCAAGTTGAAAATCCCGCTTGCGGGAGAGAGGGATATAGGTTGAGGTTTGATTTCACTGTCGGGAAATCAAACACAAAATCAAACACACTTTCAAAATAAACATAACAAGCTATTTCCCGCGTCGTAAGACCTCACCCCCAGCCCCTCTCCTTGCAAAGGCTGAGCTGCGTACACACTTGACACAGAGGCAATAATACCATAAATTTGGGGGTATGG
>JAJRSV010000074.1 GCA_024278655.1 Bacteroidota bacterium
CGTGGACTACCAGGGTATCTAATCCTGTTTGCTCCCCACGCTTTCGCGCCTCAGCGTCAGTTACGGACCAAGAAGTCGCCTTCGCCACCGGTGTTCTTCCAGATATCTACGTATTTCACCACTACACCTGGAATTCCACTTCTCTCTTCCGAACTCAAGACCTGCAGTATCAAAGGCAGTTCTACAGTTAAGCTGTAGGATTTCACCTCTGACTAACAGGCCCGCCTGCGCGCCCTTTACACCCAGTAAATCCGGACAACGCTTGCCCCCTACGTATTACCGCGGCTGCTGGCACGTAGTTAGCCGGGGCTTTTTCCGCAGGTACAGTCAATATAGGCTACAAACCTATTTTTTCGTCCCTGCTAAAAGGAGTTTACAACCTTACGGCATTCATCCTCCACGCGGCGTTGCTGGGTCAGGCTTTCGCCCATTGCCCAATATTCCTCACTGCTGCCTCCCGTAGGAGTCTGGACCGTGTCTCAGTTCCAGTGTGGCTGATCATCCTCTCAGACCAGCTACTGATCGTTGCCTTGGTAGGCCGTTACCCTACCAACAAGCTAATCAGACGCAAGCTCATCCGTAGGCGTCATATAGACTTTAACAACATCACCATGCGGTGCCGCTGCATCATCCGGTATTAGCCCCGATTTCTCGGGGTTATCCCAGACCTAAGGGTAGATTGCTTACGTGTTACTCACCCGTTCGCCACTTTACTCGCATCCCGAAAGACGCTTTCTCGTAGACTTGCATGTGTTAAGCACGCCGCCAGCGTTCGTCCTGAGCCAGGATCAAACTCTCCGTAGTAGAGTTTAATAAACCATTTGTAATCCTAGCACTTTTTAGTTCGCGCTTGGCTGAAACCATTTAACTGACTTGTTAAATGCTCTCACTCTTTCAAAGAACAAACCCTTCAAAAATGAAGGGCAACAAATTTAATCTCTTATGTTACTAATGTCAAGGTAACGTTTCGGAATATTGTGTTTTTTTTTATTCCGGCTGCTTTCTTTAGATAAGAAAATTTCCAAAACAGCTTTTCAAATATATGATTTAAATTTTAAATGTCAAGTTTATTTTGAAAATATATTAAATACTACCAATGCAACGGTTGCCAGACTTGCAAGCATACTTACTATTATCGAATACTCAACAGCGTATGTCCTGAAGGTTCTTAACCTTACTTTCGGCACGTATATATAGTCACCTTCTTCTATTTTAACCTCTTTTTCTATCGGTGAAATCCAATGCCTCGAACCGCCTTTAATAACCATTAAATCTTCCGGAACGGCTAACTCTCCCAAACCGCCTGCTTCCTTCAGATAGTATTTATAATCTTTGCCTTCTACAAAGGTAACATGCCCGGGGCGCGCTACCTGACCGAATACAAATACGGAATGCGATATTGCAGGTATAATTATTACGTCGTTACTTTTAACAATGTAGTTCGCAATGTCCGAAGTCGGGTCGAGAATTTTAGTAAAGTCCAGCGAGCTTCCCTCGGTAAGAACTCTTAGTTGATTTTCCAAAAAGAAATAAGAAGAATCTTCGGGATATACATTCGACATCCTGAACATAAGCATCGATTCCAATCTTACTATCGTATTCCTCAACTGCACGTCTTCAAGGTCGGGTTGATCGGCTAATTTAACTCCGTACTGTTTTTCCAAAAATACTGCAAGACTGTTACCCGTATATAACCTTGCTCTTCGTAACGATGCCTGATCGGTAAAGCCGCCCACAGCTTGTATTACATCATACAAGGTTGTTTTGTTTTTGGTAATAGGAACCGTGCCGGGGTATTTAACTTCACCCAGAACCAACACGTAAAAGTTTTTTCTTTGCGGTTCGGGTGCTACAACTTTTATCTGGTCGCCCCGTTCTAATTTTATATTGGCATTTATATCAACAGTATCGTTTACTAATGTTTCGCCGTCGTAGCTTAACCTGCTTATAACAGCTTTCGTCACTTCCTCATAAGCTTCGTTTATTCCCATCGCAAGTTCCAAAGCATCTTTCAAACTGTCGCCTTCCACATAAAAAAAGATGCCCGGATTGTTAACCGCACCCGATACGGTAAAGAAATTATTTTTAAGATTATTATTAGGAAAGATTATAACATCATCGTTTTTAAGATAGGGGTTGTATTTAAAATCGCCGGTTCTTCTGAATCTTAATAAATCAACTTCAATTTCTTCACCCGAAGCCCTGATTAATTTGATCCCCCTTAAAGTATAGTTTTGTAATTCGTCCTGAATCTGCTTTAGTAATTTAGGATCGTTGGTCGATTTAATTGCTTTCTCTCTTACCTCGAGATACATACGAGTAACAAACTGATCAACCCGTTCGGAAATAGATGCCGGAAAGGTTCCCGTTACGGGAAAGCTGCCGCCAATTGTAACGCTTATCATTTGTGCGGCAAGAAACTGGTTGTTCCCGAAAGTGTTATCCAACACCTGCCCGTTGAGCAGAGCAGAAGAGACAAATAATAAAATTCCGATTATAATTTTTTTCATACTTATTACCCGTTTATTAATTTCATCTTGAACCGTATTGCGTTTGATAATATTTCTGATATTCGCCGGAGATTATTCTCTCCCACCAGTTTTTATTATCTACGTACCATTTAATTGTGCGTGAGATAGCTTCTTCAAATTCGAATTCAGGTTTCCAGCCGAGTTCGTTTTGAATTTTGGACGAATCGATTGCATAGCGTCTGTCGTGTCCGGGTCTGTCTTTAACATACTCAATCAAACTCTCGTCCTTGTTTAATTCTTTCAGAATCAACTTTACTATTTCGATGTTCGGCATTTCGTTGCTTGCGCCTACGTTATAAACCTCACCCGGTTTTCCGCTTTCGAAAACGGCTTCCACTGCTTTGTTATGATCGATAACATATATCCAATCGCGAACGTTCATCCCATCGCCGTAAACCGGAAGCTTTTTGTTGTTTAATGTATTAATAATCATCAACGGTATCAACTTTTCCGGGAACTGGTAAGGTCCGTAATTATTCGAGCAGCGCGTTATTACAACCGGCACACCGTAGGTATGATGAAACGACAGTGCCATCAAATCAGCCGCTGCTTTGCTCGATGAATAGGGACTGTTCGGATGCAACTCTGTCGTTTCTGTAAACAATCCTTCCGCTCCCAAGCTTCCGTAAACTTCATCGGTAGATACCTGCAGGAACTTTTCAACATTATATCGTCGTGCGGATTCCAGAAGAACATTCGTTCCGATAACATTCGAGCGGAAGAAAACTTCCGAACCGAGAATGCTTCTGTCAACATGCGATTCGGCTGCAAAGTTAATTACGTATTTAATCTTATACTTGTTGAAAAGATAATCGACCAATTCGGCATTACATATATCGCCGCGAACAAACCTGTAATTCTTTTTTCCCTCCGAGGGGATAAGATTTTCGAGGTTGCCGGCATAAGTTAGTTTATCGAGATTAACGACGAAGTAATCGTCTCTTTTATCAAGAATATAATTGATAAAATTACTTCCGATAAAACCAGCGCCGCCTGTTACTAATACGTTTTTCATTTGTTAATTCATATTCAATTAAAAGGAGAAGAATCCGATAAATATACCCGATTGAATAAAGAAAGAATTTCCGTTAAGGTCCGACGGAACATTACGCAGTTCCTGCCCGTTGTCGGCTGTCCAGTCGTTAATAAATGCGAACTGGTATCCGCCGCCGAGACGAATAACTATAAACCGGTTCAAAGGAAAATCAACATTAACCGTAGGAGTAATCATCCAGTAGCTGTTATTCATTGTTCTGCTGAATGATGTATTATCGTTCGAATTAAAATCATCCCAGGTTCCGTCCCATGTAAAGTTACCGGTGCTGCTGTAAAGCTGAATCTTCAAACTTCCGCCGCCGATAATTGCACCGACCGAGACACCGAAATCTTTTATCATCGGCAAAGTATATTCAACGGTTAATCCGCCGCCTCCAAGTGAGTAAACAACTTCGCGGTTAACTCCGTCAACAACCTGCGAAGTTGAAACCGAGCCGCCGAAGCCCATTCCGCCGACGCGTAAAAACTTAACAAAGCCGATGTAGAAAAATCCGCCGATGCCCGAAGAATAAAATCCGCTTGTCGATAATTCCGGCATTCCTATATTTACCAACTCTTTGTTTACCGGATTCAGATTAGGTATATACCATGCGGGCACGTAACCTATTCCGCCGCCGAAAGGTGCATCAAAATATTTTTTTTGCTGCTGGGGGAAAACAGAAACTGCCAATGCAAAAAATATTATTAGTATTAGTTTATTCATTATGATAAATATTTCTTAAATAATTTATAAATTTATCAAAGGCATTAAGAAAAAACAAAGATTTGAATTTGAAGGATAAAATTACTCAATCACAGCACAATTTAATAAGGCATTTAAAAGGTATATAATTATGAGTAAAAAAATTTTAATTACCGGAGGCAGCGGGCTTTTAGGTCAGTACCTTAACATTGAAGCTGCCAGAGAAAATGAAATAGTAACGCTTTACAACCATCATATCGGCAACTGTAAAGATTTCAAAAGTGCGCAAGCAGACATTACCGACTTCGAACAGATAAAACAAATTTTTGCCTCGCTTGAACCTGATGTTGTAATTCATACTGCTGCAATTACAAATCCCGTTCCGCTGCCGGGACAAAATCCAAAAGATGTTTATAACACAAATGTAAATGCTACTAAAAATATCGCGCAGCTTTGCGATATGTACGGTTCTAAATTAATTTATATCTCAACCGATTTGGTTTATGCCGGTTACCGCGGTTCGATGCTAAAGGAAGATGCCAAGCTTATTCCTGCATCGTTGTATGCCGAGACGAAATTGATGGGCGAAGTAAAAGTTAAAGAAACATTCGGTAACTACCTGATTTTAAGAACGGCTTTGCTTTACGGTTTCGGATTAAATCATTCGCGATGCCATTTTCATAAAATGTATGAAGAGCTTAAAAACAACAAACCTGTAAAATTGTTTGTTGATCAGTACAGAACGCCGATATTACTTCAGGAAGCAGCAGAAATTATTGTGCAGCTTGCACAGATGGATGTGGTTAACGAAACAATAAACCTCGGCGGAGTTGAACGAGTTTCGAGATACGAGTTAGGTGAAATACTCTGCAACGTAGCTGGCTTCGATAAATCGCTGTTAGAAAAAATAACAATGGATGAAGTTCCCGCACTGCCGAAAGTAGAAGATGTTTCACTCAATACAGACAAACTTCAATCTCTCGGTTTCAAACAAAAATCAATTGAAGAAAACATTTCAAAAATTATTCGCGGAAATTAGCGCATTCGCGGCTTAACTAATTAAAACTTTTATTT
The DNA here is from genome assembly GCA_024278655.1 of Bacteroidota bacterium. GTDB lineage: Bacteria > Bacteroidota > Ignavibacteria > Ignavibacteriales > Ignavibacteriaceae > BMS3ABIN03. Next base: position 5,344 of record JAJRSV010000074.1, read on the forward strand.
ATCAAGGAACATTATGCAGCAACTTTTAGGCGCACATACATCAATTGCAGGCGGGGTTTCGAAAGCGGTTGAGCTTGCAGAAAAGCTCGGCTTTACCGCGATGCAAATCTTCACAAAAAATAACAACCGCTGGTTCGCAAAGCCGCTGGATGAAAAAGAGATTGAAGCGTTCAAGACCAAGCTGAAAAAATCACACATAAAATTTGTCGTCTCGCACGATGCATATTTAATTAACCTTTGCGCGACAAATATAGATGTATTAAAAAAATCGCGCCGTGCATTTTTAGATGAGTTGGAACGTTGCGAACTGTTAGGAATCCCGCATTTGAATTTTCATCCTGGCTCCCACACAGGGGCGGGAGAAAAGGAGGGAATAAAACTCATCGCCGAATCGATAAACATTGCACACGATAAAACTAAAGGATATAAAGTAAGCAGTATGTTAGAAACAACTGCGGGACAAGGCACAGCTATCGGTTACAGGTTTGAGCAACTGCAGGGAATAATAGAGCTTGTTGAGGATAAAGGCAGAATGACAGTCTGCATTGACACTGCACACATTTTTGCGGCAGGATATGACATTAAAGACCCGAAAAATTTTAAGAAGGTAATAAAGGAGTTTGATGAGATAATCGGACTTGAACGATTAAAATGTTTCCATATGAACGACAGCAAAAAACCACTTGGCAGCAGAGTTGACAGACATGAGCACATCGGCAAAGGACTTATCGGCTTGGAAGGATTTGCAAACATAATGAATGACAGACGCCTGAAGAAGATTCCTAAAATTCTTGAAACACCTAAAGGAAAGGAACACCTGGAAGATGTTGAAAACCTTGCGGTTCTCCGAAGCTTAATAAAATAATTAGTCGAACTACATTAGAATGAATTTACTTTTTCTTGAGAACAATGCAAGCGTAACTTGTAAGTGCAGATATCGGATGTTTTACCAGCCACTTTGCTTTTAATTGCTCAAGGTAATGCAGCGGTTTTATCTTTTTATAATAATCGTGACCGAAGTATCCTTTGTATTGAATAATTTCGAATCCTGTTTTCACAAACCGTTCAATCATTTTTTTTGAAGGACCGCGTGACCAGCTATAGTAAGCTTTAAACTTGCCATGTATCTCCGCATCACGCGGAGCAAACTTGCCTAAAAGAATATCACCTAATCTTTCGGGAATTAACCGGTTCAACAAAAACGGGAAGGCATATAACGTAGAAAAGCAATGAACCGACAGTCCATTTGGGTTCAGTAGTTCATAAATATGTTTGTGATAAATCCTTCCGTCCAAAATATGCTCACCGACCATCCTGCTGAAAATTAAATCGTAACGGTTATTCAATTCCACTTTATCCGAACTTAAATCGAGGATAACTTTTTTGTAAACATCATGTGCTTTCAACAGTTCAGTTTCATTTACATCGCTTGTGGTATAATCGAGATTCAGATTCTTTACTGTACCAACATCCAAAGTTGGATTAGCACCGGAACCTATTTCAAGAATTTTAGTAACGTTATTTTCTTTTACGATTTGAAGTATGAAGGAAGGCATTCCTGCCCAGCCGGGGAACTCGAGAAAATTTTGATATGAAACTTTCATTTTAAAATGAATTTCTTTTATGGTTCCAAAGGTCTTGCTACAATTACGCCCATATCTTTTTTTAATTTCATTACATATTCGGTCAGTGGCAAGCTGGTTATCTGTACTGGGCTGCCTTCAATCGGTGCGTGCAGCAGATGAATTCTACCGTCATCCGTTTTAACAGCAATGCCAACGTGATTAACATCTAATCCTTTGACTGTAGTAGTAAAAGCAAGCAGGTCTCCGTTTTTTATTTTACTTTCGTGCTCTCTTAATTCTTTCTTCGGAATGTAGTAGTAAGTTCTTTCGTTTATCTCTTCTTCCTGCTTTTTTATAACCGGAATAAATTCCGGCTGCTCTTTAAGATGCTTGTAATACTGCGGATGTGAAGACATAAAGTTTAAATTAAATTTAATTTTCTTTCCGCCGATTTCCTTCGTTACGTCTTTAACAATCCCTTTCCTTTCATTATCGTAAATCCAATCGGTAAAATAGTGAAGCCGTGAAGGGTAATGATTTATCTTCCCGTTTCTGTAACGGATTAAAGTAAGTTCTTTTTGAAACGCTGCAAAAGTAGTATCGCCTTTTTTAATGCAGCGTGCAAACGCCAAAGCTGTTTCGAGGAAAGTAGTGCAATCGAATCCGGTTAGGTTTATTACTAACTGTTCTTCGCCGTCAATCTCAAGTGTGTGGGCAACGTAACCGGTTCCTAAAAAACTTTTTCCTACTTCAACAACAACATCGCCGATTGGTTTTGATGATAAGTTTTTTTCTGCGGCAAACTTGAAGGTTGATTTTGATATTTCAATATCATTAGGTGAAAATACCTGTGCATCGATGCAGGCAGGAACAGAAAATGTCAATACAACAATCAATAAAGTAAGAGCAAAAGTAAATCTATTTTCCACATTGTCATTCTGAATGGAGCATCGTGCCCGACTGGCAGGCAGATGCGGAATGAAGAATCTCAACCTTGAAAACAATTTCAAACACTTCACTTCGTTCAGTGTGACAAACTTAGTTGCACAAAAATTTCCGACATTAAAAATCCCCTGTTTTCTTTTGGTAAGATTCTTCTCCGAAGGAGTCCTTTGTACATCCCGATAAACTAGCCTGCAGCAGGCAGGTCGGGATTCAGAATGACATTCGTTTTGCTTTAATGGTTCTTCCGGAAGAGGTTTTATTTCACGTTTGACATTTGACATTTGACGTTTCACATCAAATAATGTCTTCATCTTCAGGCATCGATGCGAATTCTTCTATCTGTCGTGCGTGTGCAAGATTTTCGAAGCGGGCATATTCTTTTATAAATGCGAGTTTGACTGTTCCGGTGGGACCGTTACGCTGCTTGCCGATGATTACCTCAGCCACACCTTCGAGCGAATCGCCGTTATCATCCTTCATAATTCCGTAATACTCCGGACGTGTGAGGAACATAACCACATCGGCATCCTGCTCAATCGAACCCGACTCTCGCAAGTCAGCAAGCTGCGGGCGCTTGTCCGTGCGTGCTTCAACGGCGCGGTTTAGCTGAGCCAATGCAAGCACAGGAATGTTCAACTCTTTTGCAAGTGCTTTAAGTGAACGTGAAATGTGAGAAATTTCCCTTTCGCGGCTCTCCGCTTTTGCTGGTCCTTGCATCAATTGAAGATAATCTATTATTATCATTCCGATGTTCTTTTCAACTTTAAGTCTTCTTGCCTTCGCACGAATTTCCAAAACGGTTTGCGACGGGGAATCATCAACATATATAGGTGCCTGAATTAATTTGTGTGCGTTCTTGCTAAGCTTTACTCCTTCTTCGGTCGGGAGTTTTCCGGTTCTTACAAGGTGAGCATTCAATCGTCCTTCGGCACAAAGCAAACGGATGATGAGCTGCATTGTTGACATTTCGAGACTGAATATTCCAACAGGAATATTATGATCGACAGCAGCATTACGTGCAAGTGAAAGCGCCATGGCAGTATTATGTGTATCAGTACAATCTTCTAATAAAAACAAATGGTTTCCGTCCAGAACAAATCCATAATAATCATCGACTTTATCAGGTTCCACCGAAATACCGGTAACCTGCCAATCACGAAAATCTGTCCATTTACTTGTTTGCTTTCTTTTAATTTTGGTAGGAATTTCATCTACATTGCCGTTGAATCTTACTCTCCACACTGTCGATTCATATCCAATTGAAGAGATAGTAGCCCGTTTTTCCTTTAATGAAGTACGGTAACCAAGTGTATCACACAAAAATTTAATCTGTTTGGCAAGTTTTTCAATTTTTGTTGTTATCTCGATTGTGCTTCCGTACGGATAATTAATGTAACCATCACTATCGACCAACCCGGCTAAAAGCTGTAAGCGAACTTCCCTGCTGTTGGTAAGGTAAATATCGGGAATGTGTTTATTGTTAAGAAGGTTCAATTGCCTTAGCTTTGCCTGAATGGAATTATTTCGTGCTTTCTGTGTTCTGCCTCCGGTTACCGTATAAGCCGGACATTTATCTTTATCTTCATAAACTGACACAAACTGATTATTAGCAATTGCATATTCTTCAAGAAAACTTACTACTTCTTCATCCTGTGTGAAAATTCTTGAACTGTCTGATTTGCCATCTCCAAGCCAAATTCCCAAAAAGTAAGGGTCAACAGGCACTTCTTTATATGAAAATTCAACTGCTGTCTTATATCCTTTATAATTCGATTTCCACTTGTCTGATTTCTTTAAATATTCTTTTACTTCAATATTAATTACTTCGCCTTTAACATACTTACCTTCATTACGACTTCTCTTCAACGATAGAATATGTGATTCATTTACCCGGTAATCCATTCCATGTTTCTGACGTACCCAATACATCATTTCTCTGCCCCGGGCTACAGATAAAACTTTTCTCGGGGTAGAATCATCACCCATCAGAAGGTCACCTGCTTTTACATCTTCAACAGCTTTTACCGAACCATCATACATTAATACTTTTGTTCCTTTACCAAGGCATTTTCCCATGGAGGGTCTGGCTGCAAGAATTATCAAATCCGATTTCTGAAAGCCGCCGAGAATTTCATCAAGCTCGTAAAAGCCGGTGGGTACCGAAAACTTATGATGTGATTGTGAATGAATTGCCTCGATATACTCGAGCGCATCTCTTACGGCTTTATCCATTCCCTGATACGATTGAGTTAAATGGCTTTCGGTAATTTCAAATATTTTTCTTTCCGCCTGGTCAAGTATCTCGAACGCATCGTTGGTGCCTTCGTACGCGGCTTGTGCAATTTCGTGAGAGCTTGATATTAAACCGCGGAGTATCTGTTTCTCTAAAATTATTTTCGCATGATATTCGATGTTGGCTGCTGAAGTAATCTCCTGAGAAAGCTTGCTTAAATAAACCGCACCGCCAACTTCCTCAAGCTGACTTCTCTTTTTCAACTCTTCGTAAAGCGTAACTGTATCAATCGGTTCACCCGCTTCGAATAAGGAAAGCATTGCTTCAAAAATTAATCGATGTGCTTTTACATAAAAGCTTTCCGGCTTAAGCAGTTCAAGTCCTTTGGGAACCGCCTCTTTTTCAATCATCATTGCACCGAGTACGGATGCTTCTATTTCCGGCGCCGCCGGTGGTTTTACATCGGCAGGAGTGATTGTGTTCGGTTTGCTATTTGTCTTTTTAGTTTTTGCCATAGCCGGTAATTAATATAATGAATTTTGGGGAGAGAAAAATCATAAACTTTAGGGTAAAATCAAAATTGTTTATTGAATATTTCCTCATTTTCTTTCTTTGAAAGAATATATTAAAATAAAAACCTTTGTTTTAACCATCAATCATTTTTTTAACACTTGACCCTGACCTAAAAAAGGACTATAATTAGGTCATAATAAATTAAGGTGTTTGTTATGAAATACAGTGAATCAATCAAACCTATCAGTTATTTAAAAGCCCATGCGTCCGAAATTATAAGAGATGTGGCAAACAATCAGAAAACATTAGTGATAACCCAAAACGGAGAAGCAAAGGTTATATTGCAGGACATCAAGGTATATGAGAAAACTCAAGAGACACTTGCACTATTGAAAATTCTTTCTCTGAGCTCTAAGAACATAGGCAAGGGAAAAGCCAAGCCTGTCAGGGAAACTTTTGAAGACGTTAGAAAAGCAATCGGGGAAAAAGCTAATAATAAAAAATGAAATACGTGGTTCTAATTGACCCCTATGCAAAACAGGATTTGATTGTTATCTTCAATTACGTATCTGTGAACGATTCGTTTCAAAAAGCAGATAAATTGTTACAAAAATTAGAAGAGATGTGTTGCAAACTCGAAAAGCTTCCCCACA
>JAJRSV010000075.1 GCA_024278655.1 Bacteroidota bacterium
GATGCTGAAAAAGAAAAGCTTACTTACCACGATTCATGTTACCTTGGCAGGTACAACAGCGTTTACGATGCACCGAGGTCATCATTAACCAAAACTAAATTTGAATTAGTTGAGATGGAAAGAAACAAAGACAGAGGATTTTGCTGCGGTGCGGGCGGCGGAAGAATGTTCCTCGAAGATGAAGAAGGCGGAAAAATAAATATCGAAAGAACACAGGAGGCATTAGGCACAAATGCTTCAACAATAGCATCGGCTTGTCCGTTTTGTATGACGATGCTTACAGACGGAGTAAAACATTTTGAAAAATCAGAAGAAGTGGCAGTAAAAGATATTGCTGAAATAATTCTGGAAAATTCTAAATAACATTCATCAATAAATCCTTAGGGAGGGAACAATGGATAAATATCAACAACTTGTCGAATTCGTTCAGAGCCTGGAAACTGATTTCCACAAATTCTACGTAAAGGGTCAGGCGGCTGCGGGCACACGCGTCAGAAAAGGTTTGAGTGAGCTGAGAAAGATGTGCCAGGATATCAGAAAAGATATTCAGGATGTTAAGGCACAACGTAAAGCCGAAAAACAAGGCTGAATGTAATTATCTCTAATAATTCATTTTGCTTAAGGCAGGATTAATTTTTATTAATTCTGCCTTATTTTTTATCCGGATGTTTAAATGAAAATTGTATCCTACATATTTATATTCTTGCTTACTGCCGCAACGTCGTATTATTACCTCACTCCAAAAGTTTTGTTCGAACCGGAAATAATTGTTGAAGAAAAGCCCGATTCCGTTTCAACAATCACGCTTGCACTCGTAGGCGATTTGATGTGCCATTCCGTTCAGTTTAACTATGCGTACGTAAAAGATGACAGCTTCGATTTCAGCGGTGTCTTCGAAGAAGTAAAACCCGTTCTATCTGCCGCAGATTTCACAATCGGAAATTTTGAAACTGTTTTAGGCGGAAAGGAAAAACGTTACAGCGGTTATCCGTTCTTCAATGCACCCGATGATTTCCTCTATGCAATTAAAGATGCCGGCTTCGATTTACTTGTTACGGCAAACAATCACGCGCTGGACCAGGGCTCATCAGGTGTAGAAAGAACAATTGAAAAGATGGATGAGTTAGGCATAATTCACACAGGCACTTACTTGAGCCGGCACGACAGGGATTCAATCAGGATTGTAGATATCAAAGGAATAAAGTTAGCAGTGCTCGCATACTCTTACAGCACAAACGGAGTTCCGGTACCGAAGGGAAAAGATTTTATAATTAATCTTATCGATTACGAACTGATAAAAAAAGATATAACCGCATCACGTAAAAACGGGGCTGAGATTGTTTTAGTCTTTTTTCACTTCGGCGAAGAGTATGAGCGCGAACCGAATATTTATCAAAAGGATGTAGTGCAAAAAACAATTGATGCCGGTGCAGATATAATCATCGGCAGCCATCCGCACGTAGTTCAACCGCTTGATTACTTTGTAACAAATAATGCAAAATTGGATACCGGATTTATTGCTTACTCGCTGGGTAATTTTGTATCGAATCAAAGGTGGCGTTATTCCGATGCAGGTGTGATTCTGAACATTCAATTAACTAAAAACTTTACGAAAGATACATTGTTTTTAAGCGAAGTAAACTTCATTCCAACCTGGGTTTATAAAGGAAAAACAACCAACGGAAGAGAATATATTATTTACCCTTCAACAATTTCTATCGATGATTCACTCTACAACCATTTAGCCGATTACGATAAACAGAAGATGCTTCAGGCATTCGATGATACGGAATATATTTTGATGAAATATTTAAGTGGAAATGATACAATAAAATCAGTCGCGAATCTACCTTCGATAAGCAAGTCTAACTATATAACATACTAATTATTGTAACTTGCCTGCCGAAGGTAGGTTAGTGGCTGAATTATATATTATAAATCAGTTTTCAACACACTTAAAAAAAGTCCAAAAGGCAGAAGATATTTTTGAATTAGTGTATATTTAAACATTGAAAAAAAGATTTAAAGATTTAAAGATTTGTTAGAATATGAAAACAATTAATGAAATAAAAATGATTCTTCAGCAAAATAAAGAAGAGTTGAAAAGAAAGTATAAAATTAAGACTATAGGTATATTCGGTTCATTCAGCCGTAATGAAGCTGATGAAATGAGTGATGTGGATATACTGGTTGAATTTTCAAAACCAATTGGCTTAGCATTTGTTGATTTAGCTGAAGAATTAGAAGAATTGCTTGGTGTTAAAGTAGACTTAGTATCGGTTAATGCAGTTAAACCGAAGTTGAAAAAATATATTGAGCAGGATTTAATTTATGTCTAAACGAAATTGGAAAATACTTATTGAGGATATTTTAGAAGCTATTAATAAAATAGAAAAATATGTGAAAGATATGGACTTTGAAGATTTTGCCGGTGATTCAATGGTTGTTGATGCTGTGGTAAGAAATATAGAAATTATTGGCGAAGCTTCTAATCGAATACCAGATGATATTAAGTTACGCTTAGATAATATTCCCTGGAAGCAATTAAAAGGAATTAGAAATAGAATTGTTCATGAATATTTTGGGATTGATATCAGTATTATTTGGGAAATTGTCAAACATGACCTTCCAGATTTAAAAACATCATTAATAAAATCGATAGATCAGAATTAGTATTAAATATAATTTCAGAAAAAGATGATTTGAGATATTGAAAAGTAAATCCTCTCTCGGCTTAATATTTTTAACTGTCTTTGTCGATCTCCTCGGATTCGGAATTCTTATACCGATTCTTCCGACATTTGCAAAGAAAGAATTGTTAATAAACGAAACCGCAATAGGCATTGTGGTTGCAATTTATTCGTTTACGCAATTCTTGTTTAATCCTGTATTCGGAAAACTCTCCGATAAGTACGGCAGAAAACCGGTAATAGTTTTCTGCCTGTTCCTCAATGCAATCGGTTATGTGATGTTTGCGTTTACCACTTCGTTTATAATGCTTCTTGCAGCTCGCGTAGTAGCCGGAATAGGTGGAAGCAGTATTGCCGTAGCTCAGGCATACATTGCCGATATTACTACCAAAGAAAACCGTGCAAAAGGGATGGGCGTTATAGGTTCCGCATTCGGATTGGGATTTGTGTTCGGTCCATTATTCGGCGGCTTTCTTGCAGAATACGGTTACATGATTACCGGATTTGCTGCCGCGGGTTTTTCGCTGCTGGCATTTTTTCTTACCATCTTCTTTCTGCCCGAATCAAATATTTACCGTAAAGCAGTTGAGATAACCAGAAGAAAGTTACTGGACACGGAAGGACTCAAAAAAATATTTGCCGATCCGAACAGGGCGGTTCTCATCTTTTTATTTTTTGTGCTCACGTTTTCTTTTGCAAATATCTACGGAACTTTTGCACTACTCGGCTTACAGGTTTATAATTTTTCCGATATGCAAAACGGAATGATGTTCGGTATAATAGGATTGACTTCGGCAATTGTACAGGGCGGCTTAATCGGCAGAATAAGCAAGCTAATAAAGAAAAGATATCTGTTAATGATTGGTGCATTTTTAATTATGGGCGGTCTCGCATTGATGCCTTACGGCGGA
>JAJRSV010000076.1 GCA_024278655.1 Bacteroidota bacterium
AAACGTAGTTGTCTTTCCCGCTCCGTTTGGTCCGAGCAGTCCGACTATCTCACCTTTCGAAACCTGAACCGATGCTTTGTTAACAACGGTTCGCTTTTTATAAACTTTTACTAAATCTTCGCTTCTTAAAGTTGTTGCCATTTTTCACCAAATTAATTTTAGTAATTCCGATTTGACCGGACGGTTCTTATAAAACCTGAATTTCGGTAACAGGAAAGATCTTTCATTTCCAATTACCTGTTTCTCCGGATAATAATCGCTTGCCGGAGAGCCGTACATTCTAACCTGCACGACTTCGTTATCTTCAAATATAATTGTCATATCCTGCGCACTCGATTTTGTAAGACCGTTCGGTTCTTCATCTTCATAAAGATAATAGATGCTGTGAACAGTTCCTAAAAACTCGGCTTTGTAAATTTTATTCTTCTTAAATATTATTTTTATATCCCGTGCCGATGTTTGATCGAACCGTTCGGGATAATTCTTATTCTGCGAAAGCATAAACGCGTTATTCATTACATCAAGCTCTTTAATTTTTTTCTCCTCGATAAAGATATTTATCGAATCACCTGTTAACTGCGAGTTTTCATACCAAAGAACCGGTTGACCGGCATCTTCCGAAATTTTATACGTTACAATTTTATCTTCATCACGGAAATAAATTGTGTAGTCGTTAACAGAAGCAAAATTGCCGCGCAGGATTCTGACCGAATCGGTTGCTTTAAATAAATTAGAAGTATCCCTGAATGATTCCAGCAACCTTGCAGAAATCAGCAGAGTATCAACAACAAGTTTATTCTCATCGGTGAAGGTAGAATCCAGTTGCATCAGCACCGGGTTGCCGCTTATTAAAGTGTACTTTGTTTGTGAATAATCTTCGAGATGATTGCCGAATATACTTGTGTTGTTTTCGATGCTTACAATTTTAACATGTCCTTCGGCAAAACTCGTTTTGGTATTTCTGTAATGATCGAGTGAATCGGCAGTAATAACGCTGGTCTCATCAATAATTTTAACATTGCCGGTTGCAATAGCCCGGTCGTCCTTCCGAAGGTATATAAGCTTGCTCGCAAACATAGTCATCGAAGTATCGAACAAAGTAACGTTCGATTCGAAGATAGCCCTGTCCTCATCAAAATAATACTCGCCGCTGTCTGCTGTAAGAATTACTTTCTGGTCATCGAGAATTATTCCTGCGGTACTTTTTGTAACCCTTTTGTTGCCGTAATAAAAACCTTCGTCGGTTGTAATTACCAGACTATCCTGTTTTGCAATTACATTTCCGATTAGCTGTGCATCGTTGCGCAGAAGGTATTGAATAGCATAATCACACGTGATAGTAACGTTGCCCTGTGTGAGTACCACGTTGCCCTGCACTTCCCTTACCGATTCGCCGTTAACTACTTTGCCTATTAACTTATCTCCGACCACCTTAATGGTTTCGGTTCTTTCCTGTGCAGCAAGCAGGTTGGTGAAAAGAAGCGATATGAAAATTACTTTGTAAATAACGGACATTATTTCAGACTATCGGCATTGGTTATGTAAGTAATATTATAAATAACATAATTGCGAAGACCCTGGTCCGATTCGAACCCGTAACCCTCAATTCTTTCGCTCGGTGTTACAATGGTCACATATTTTTCCGAAACGATTTTTCTGTCTTTGTTCCTCCACATCATTTCATCGGTGTTAATAACAATTCCGCTGTCGTTAACAACCACTACACTGTCATAAGCGAACAGGTCGTTTGTTTTTTCATCAACCTTACCGCGTTTTGCAGTAAGCGTAGTTGTTTTAATTTCATCCTCGTTGTAAAAATCAACCTGAATGTTGCTGTCTAAAAAAGTTTCTTTATTCCTGTAATATATCTTCAAATGCCCTGCGTGTAATATCGCTTTTGTTTTCCCCGAATCGGTGAAGAAAACCGTTGCATCCCAGCTTTCCTGGTCCGGCAGTTGATCGCCGCGGAGCTGTGTGTTAACCGTAGGTTCTACCTTTTCGGTTGTGCAGCTTACAATTATAATAAATATAGTTACGGAAATTATAATTAATAAATACTTCACCGGCTTTGCAATCCTAATTTAATCAAATCGTGCAGATGAATTATCCCGATCGGCTTTTTGTCGTCGTCAATAACAATAAGCGCCGTGATGTTAAAATTTTCCATCTGCTGTAAAGCAAACGACGCAAGATATTCGGGTCTCATCACTTTAGGATTTTTTGTCATTACATCCACAGCGGTTAAGCCGTTTATATCCATTGTCTTTTCGAGCAAACGTCTTAAATCGCCGTCGGTTATTATCCCGGTTAAAATTCCGTCTTCGTTTACAACGGTTGTTGTTCCCAAACGTTTCGAAGTCATTTCGATAATAACTTCCTTCAGGTCAGCCGATTCGTTTACAACCGGAACGCCGTCTCCTTTTACCATTATCTCTTCAACCTTTAACGATAATCTTTTACCCAAACTTCCTCCGGGATGAAGGAAAGCAAAATCCTCAACTGTAAACTCGCGCATCTCGAGCAGTGCAACCGAAAGCGCATCGCCCATAGCAAGCGTTGCCGTTGTTGATGATGTCGGTGCCAGATCGTGCGGACATGCTTCTTCCTTCACGCTTATATCCAGATAAATATCACATTCTCTTCCCAGCTCGGAATTTCTGTTACCCGACATTGCAATAATTTTAACACCCAGCCGTTTGAACATTGGAATCAATCGTGAAAGTTCTTCTGTCATTCCGCTTTTCGAAATAATTATTACCACATCCTCACGTCGTACCATTCCCAAATCGCCGTGCAGCGCATCGGTGGGATGAAGAAATATTGCTGCTGTTCCGGTTGAGTTTAAGGTTGCAACAATCTTACGTGCAATCAAACCGGATTTGCCCATTCCCGTAAGAACGACTCTTCCTTTGCTGTTATAAATTACTTCAACAGCATCGGCAAAATCATCGCCAATTCTGTCTTCTAATGCGGCAACGGATTCTGCTTCGAGACGTACAACTTCTCTCCCCTTCTCAATTATTTCATCTTTTGTCAATTCTTTCCTCTGCTGAAAATTTTCAAAAATCCTTTTTTCGATTTCTCTGGTGCTTCGGTTTTAATATCCGAAGGGAGCTTTAATTTATGCATATATTTATCGTACTTCAAAAGGGCTTCCTTCAGGTCGCTATCGGAATATAAATTTAACTGCCCGAAAAAGAGCTGCGGCTTTAATGCTGTTTCCGGATCACGGATATTTTTCACTCTCATCAGCTCGTTATAAAAATTGGTCAACGGAATAAGGTGGTTTACACCTGTATCATATTCAAATAGCCATATTTTTTTTTGAACCGTTGAAATTGCAAGCACAAATCTGTTAGCTGCAATTACTACTTCCCTTATTTCGGAACCATCTACCGGGGATGGCTTACCGGGAAACCAATCGGAATAAGTTTTACAATTTAATATTTGAAAATCATTTTCATTCACCGATAAACAGGAAGGAGAAATGTCATACTCAATTTCATTATCATCCTCCTCGTGAATCAATACATCGAACTTTCCGATATTCGTTTCGATTAAACCGATTGCAAAAATCGGAGCGGACGAAACCGAAAGATCCGGCTTAGTTCCTTTTTCTCCGAGTACTAAATTTGTTCCGCCGAATCTTCCAAAACCTATTACCGATAATTTATCAATTTTATCCCTGTATGCTTTGTAGCCGGGTTTGTTTTCCGGCAGGACGGAAAACAATATTTTTTTCTCAACTACTGTTAATTTTCTGGGAAATGTTTGATTGTTTGCTTCCACGTTCACTTAAAACTTTTTACTTTTTCATCAATCTGTTTTACTTCAATCAGAAGTTCTTCTAACTTATCAAGCGGCAACTGACTTGCAGCATCACTCAAAGCGTTTTTAGGGTCGGGATGAACTTCGAGAAAGAGTGCGTCTATTCCAACTGCAGCGGCAGCACGTGCCAACGGTTTAATAAAAATCGGTTCACCGCCGCTTGTTGAATCTTTACTCGGAAGCTGCACCGAGTGCGTTGCATCCATTACAACAGGATAACCGAATTGACGCATTATCACAAGCGAACGCATATCGACAACAAGATTGTGATATCCGAACGTCGTTCCCCTTTCGGTGAGCATTATGTTTTTGTTTCCGGTCGATTCAACTTTTTCGATTACGTGCTTCATATCTTCGGGAGCAAGGAACTGTCCTTTCTTCACGTTCACTACTCTGCCCGATTCGCCTGCAGCTATTAGCAAGTCGGTCTGCCTGCAAAGGAATGCAGGTATCTGCAATATATCTGCAACTTCGGCAGCTTGATTTACTTCTTCCTTCGAATGAACATCGGTTAGAACCGAAAGATCGAATTTTTCTTTTACCGCTTTCAAAATGGTCAAAGCTTTTTCATCACCGATTCCCGTAAAAGAATTCAGATTTGTTCTGTTTGCCTTCTTATAACTCGATTTAAAAATAAATGGAATGTTTAATTCGGAAGTTATCTTTTTAATTATTTCCGCCGTCTGCATTATCATTTCTTTATTCTCAACCACGCAGGGTCCGGCAATAAGCACAAAAGGAAGCCCGCCGCCTATTTTAATACCGTTAATCTCTGCCATTGTTAAATATTTTTGATGAATAAGATGTCTAAATATAAGAAATAATGGGGTTTAATGGATGGAGATAAATGAAGTTAGTAACAAGTTATTTTATTGATGAGTTTTCAAATTCGTGTTTAAATTATTAACGGAGAAAATTACGAAATAATTAGAATAGAATTTTCTTTATCCTCAATAAATTCAATTATTTCTTTATGATTTTTTTTTAAGAGAGAAATGATATCATCTGTAGAGCAATTTCCTTTTTGTATCCAAATAATTTTGGGAGGAAAACCTCTAACAACAGCCAGGTCATTAAAATTCGAATCTTTCGTAACGATAGAAAATCCATTCTCTCTTGCATATCTCCATACCTCTTCATCTTTAGCTTTTTCTAATGCTATTTCTTTTATATGGACGATTTCCGGGAAATAATCTTCAAGCAGCTTTGCAATTCGATGAGAAAGATTTTGGTCAATCAGGAGTTTCATTAGCTAAAATGTAAGTGATTTTCGTTCTCTGTCCGCAGCATAGCTTAAACAAGCCAGTATATCCTCCCTTGTTAATTCAGGAAAGTCTTTGAGAATTTCATCAATTGTCATTCCGGAAGCCAGATATTCCAGAATATCGTAAACGGTAATGCGTAAATTTCTTATACATGGTTTACCGCTTCTTTTACCTGGTTCAATGGTTATATTCTTTTTGTAATTCATATTTTATCCTGAGTTGTTGTATTAAACATAAGTGATTATAATTAAAACTTCAACTAATCATTTTTATATATAACTTAACCAAAAAGCCGATTTGATTAATCGGGATACACATTTCACTCATCATTTATATCTTGGATTTTCTGGAAATAAGTTTTATTATCGAATGTTATTTTTTAGCAATTCCATTTGCAATTCTTTTCAATAACTATTCGGAATGATTGGTGCATAGATTTTATAATTTGCTCATTGCATTTTCACTGCTGTTTGTATCGTTAACATCTGCGCAGCCGGTAAAAACTTATGATGCCGCTCAGATAAAACTCGCATTAAAAAAGCTGAATACGCTTGGCAGCGTTCTATACATTGCCGCTCATCCCGATGACGAAAACACGGCTTTTCTTTCATACTGCTCATCAGAAAAATTGGTGCGAACGGGTTATCTGTCGATAACACGCGGCGACGGCGGACAAAATTTAATCGGTGAAGAGCAGGGTGATTTATTAGGCGTTATCCGCACGCAGGAACTACTGCAGGCACGCAGGATTGACGGCGCCGAACAGTTCTTCACACGTGCCGTAGATTTCGGTTACACGAAATCCGCCGAAGAAACTTTTAAGTTATGGAACAAACGGGAAATACTTTCGGATGTCGTTTGGGTAATACGAAGATTCCGTCCCGATATAATCGTAACCCGCTTTCCCGCAACAGGCGAAGGAAGACACGGACAGCATACAGCTTCGGCGATACTTGCACTGGAAGCATTCAAAATTGCGGGAGACTCTACCGCCTTCCCCGAGCAGCTCAAATATGTAAACGTCTGGCAGCCGAAGAGAATTTACTGGAACGGCTGGACTCCTGCATTCAAACAAATGAAAATCGATGCCGATACGCTTATAAAAATTAATCTTGGCAAGTTCAATCCGCTGTTGGGAAAATCATATACAGAAATTGCAGCCGAAAGCAGAAGCATGCATAAAAGTCAGGGCTTCGGGTCTTCGGGCAGACGGAGCAATTACTTAAATTATTTTTTGTATATGGACGGTGAAAGAGCAAAGAATGATTTGTTTGAAAACATAGATTTTTCATGGCACAGAGT
>JAJRSV010000077.1 GCA_024278655.1 Bacteroidota bacterium
ACCCCATCGGACTTTTTTCTAAAAACTCGCCCATAGCTTTGCTACCGACATTTGAAGTAAGTAAAATTATCGATCTTGTAAAATCGGTTGTTTTGTTGTTACCGAGTGTAAGCATTCCGTCTTCTAAAATTCCGAGCAGAGAATTCCAAATTTTGGGATGTGCTTTCTCGATTTCATCGAACAATATTACAGACATAAATTTATCTTTTTTCCGGTGAGTTATCTTATCAGCAAGACCCGGATTATCTTTAACTTCGACAAGAGTTTTTTCCTTAAGTTTTTTATGATGAGAAGCGATATTACGCTGACTTAGCAGCGGTTCGATATCAGAGCCAATATACCCGGGAGGCGAACCGAGTAATTTTGAAAGCTCGTGACCGTGAGTATATTCCTCGCAGTTAACGCGGGTTAAAGCACGTTCGTCTCCAAAAAGAGTTTGTGCCAACGCCTTTGCCGTTTCTGTTTTACCAACACCTGTAGGTCCGAGTAAAAGAGCGGTGAGCAGCGGTCTGCCGGTGTCCCGCAGTCCCGAAAGTAATCTCGAGAAAGAACAAATAAACGTATCGATTGCTTCATCCTGTCCGATTACTTTTGCCTTTAACACATCGGCTAACGGCTTTACCGCATCAATCAAACAGCCGGCATCGAGTTTATCGCGTTCAGTCGCATGCTTTAATATCTTTTTTTCCTTCTTTGTAACTTTAATTGATGATTTCTTTTTTGCTGCCTTATTTTCTTTTGTGGTGGTTTGCATGATTTTTCTCCTTCGATTGGAAATGATTTTGAATAAGGTGTGAAACAACTATGCCGGATATTTAATTGCCTGTAAGATTGCTTAATTGATTGTTGGTTAAAGAATTTAATGAATGCAATCTTTTTTTTGTAATCTGTCTTACAGTTAAATTCCACGGTATGCCGTGGACAAACACGGGGAATGGAGTGAATAGTTTCCACAATTATATTTTTGTTTTATTTGTCAAGATATTAAAGTAAAATAATATTCTGCAGTATTTAAGGTAAAATTGACCTAATTTCTAATTGACCTGATTGACCTAAAAAATGAATAATATTTCAAATAAGCAATCAACTATGGAACACACAGCACTTCTATAAATTTTTTAGTTATTTGTTATTGTGAATTGTTATTTGATTAGAAATTAGAATAATTAGGTTAATTAGGAATTAAAAATAATAACTTGTTATCAGTATCTCGTCAGAGAGAAATAAAATTTATGGATTTGCGGTTTACGGCGCTAAGTATTTATTGAGGAATGAATTAATTATAAAAGCCGGTGTTAGTTTAAAAGTGTTTACGGCTTTACATCGCAAAGCTGTACTTTATTTCGAAGAAACCGCGTGAGTACTTTTTGTTTCTTCCGAAAGTTGTATTCTCATCACCCTGAAAAATTGTGGCGCCGAAATATAAATTCAACCCGTCCGAAACTTCATAGTTGAAAATGGGAAGAAGGAAGTAATCCCAATCTTCCAGATTAACAACCGTAATAAATTGCAATGTAGTGTAACTGCCTATATCGTACTGAACCCTACCGGAAATTGAATTTGTAATTTGTTGCGGTACGCTTTTGTCCGGAAAACCTATTTCTTCCCACAACCTTCTTTCTTCAGTTTCATCATATTTTGTTAATATCTTCTGAACCAACTGAAGATTGAATAGCAAATCGGAAACGGGTGTGTAGTTAACGCCGAGCACATAATAAATGTAAGGATTTTGTATAAATGGATCGTTCCCGTCTTTATCCTTCGTAAGATAGTAAGCACCTTCACCTAATACAGCAAACTTATCGAATGTGGTTATAAAATCGGCACCGAAGACCTGCAAACGATTGTATATAGTTGAGTAATTTAACTGCGGTTGTGGCTGCGGTATAAAAGTAAAATTATTAGTAGGAAACTTATCGAATCCGTTAAAGTAACTTAACGAGTAATCTATATTCATAGCGTTAGAAGATAACCGGAACGCAAACTCGGTATTCTTCAAATTGCTTCCGGGAAGCGTGGTACCGAGATTGTTAACGGTAAGGTCACCGATTTGTCCGGGAATTTCCATTGGAATAACGTTAGGACGAAACTGAAATATCCACACACCTTCCAGGTTCAAGTCGCCCAAATAGTAGTCGGCTTTAGCCGATGTAACGGCAATGCGGTAGTCTTCAATTTCTGCTGATATGTTAACGTAATCCCACGGGTTAATATTATCAGTAGGATTCACCCAATCGCCGGTTCCCCAAAAAATAAACTGCTTGCCAATACGCAAATCGAAATTGTCCCAATAAAAATCGATATAACCTTCAACCGGGATTATAGTAATCAATTTTCTGTTTGTTACATCCGAAAGCCCCGTTGATTCTTCAAAATTGAAATCGAGCGAAGTAAAGAAAGCAACATTATCGTTCATCGAGTAAAATAAATTTGTTTGAAACCGCGTACCGAGCCGGTCGAAGTTATGCGGGGAATTAAGATTCGGATGAGCAAAAAATTTAAAGTAACCGCTAAAATCGAGCGACTGCCCAAATGCAGAAACCGACAGAAAGAGAAACAACAGCGGAATAAATTTCTTCATAATCTGTTAACCTCTTCTCTGCAGATATCTTTGTGTAAAATAATCTTCCGGAATACCGGTATCGACTTTTATATTTTCGAAAACCATTTCGCTGTAATGCCCGGTTTGTAAGTCTTTCATTATCATATCGGTCTGGAACCAAACCGAACCGATCTTTTCAACTTTAGGTACTTCAAGAACTTTCCACTCGTTACCGCCTTTATCGTAGTAAAGAGATTTAATTGTTACAAAGTTATCTTTCCGTATCCACCTGATTATTTTTCTGTAGCCGGTATCGTTTACAATATTATCGTTGGCTGGTGTGCATTCAATCTTAAAGCAGTCGAACCCGTTAACTTTTTCATCATCGAGCCGTTTGTAATTCCAGTCGTTAAGTTTCGGTTTACCTATATCGTAAAATGTAAAATCGGAAGACATGAAATTACCGCCTTTGCCGCTCGAGACGATTCTTTTAATTCTTCTTAAAGCAGGCAGGTAAAGGTACCTGTCGTCGTCCGAGTTCTCGTGTTCGATGAGTAAAAACCCGGTTCCTTTAACCTCTGCCGGCGAGACAAACTTCATCACCATATCGCTTTCGTTTTCGTTTCTC
>JAJRSV010000078.1 GCA_024278655.1 Bacteroidota bacterium
CTATTCTATCGACTGTTTTTCCAACAGATTCATGTTCGGTATCGATAATATAATCCGCTTGCAAATAATATTTTTCCCGTTCTTCCAACAGTTCTCTTATCTTTTGAATGTATTCGTCTTTTGTCGGTTCATCGTTTTCGCCGGCAAAAAGAACCGGACGGTCTTTCTTGAATCGCAGCCGGTAGTAAGCCGCTTCGGGTGATGCTTTAAGGTAAATCATCTTCCCTTTCGATTTAATAAATCTTCTGTTTTCTTCTTTAAGCAGCGTACCGCCGCCGAGAGAAATTATCAGATGCTTTCCTTCCGAAATACGTTTAAGTAATTCCGATTCCAGATTCCTGAAATAATTCTCGCCTTTCTCTTTAAAGATAGCGGTTATCTTCATTCCTTCTTTTTTCTCAATCTCTTTGTCGAGGTCGTAAAAATCCCACCCGATAGTGTTTGCCAAAATCGGACCCACAGTGCTCTTACCGGAAGCCATAAAACCAACGAGATAGTAAATATGTTTTTCCATAATTATAAATTCCAAAAACACAAATTAAGTTATTCGAATGTAAAAGGAAATTTTTAATGAGATTGATGTTCTGCGCTTATTAAAACTGGAAAGCCGCACCGAGCAAAAACGTTACTCCGTCGATATTCACTTTGGTTTCGAACGGTTCCTGCGGAAGTGTGATAAGATGATCCTGGTATTCAACTTCTTCTTTATTGTAGCGGCTCTTTACTGTAAACTCAGGATCTCTGAACTTCATTTGAAAGCGGATAAAGAGATAATCGGTAACCACGTAATCGGTAGTGACCGAAACATGAATACCGAAAGCATTATCGTGTTCAAGGTTGGTTACTTCGGCATCGCCTACTTTTCTGATGAACTCGCCGTAATAATATGCCGCACCGCCGCCCATCAAAAATTTGAACCTTTGAGTGGAAACAGGTAAAACATAGTAAGCTGTCAGTTCAAAAGGAATCATAAAAAAGCCGTCCTCAACATCCAGTGTAACAATTGTTCCGCTTAAAAATGCATTAAGGTTCGGAGCTGTCTTCGTCTTTTTTATGTATTCAACATTCAGCGATAAGATAAGCGGCTCGCTTACCCTGTAACTTAATTCCATACCGGGATTGAAGATATCTTCGATATCAAACGACTGGTTCCTGAGTTCGAAATCGGATGAGTTGGGATTAAGAAAGATTGATGCGGAAGTAGTGTAAACGCCCGAAACACAAACGCTAAAATCGTTGCCGTTATATTGAGCTAGCAGGTTTAACGGACTAAACAAAAGAAGCAGTATTAAAAATTTCGATTTCATCTTTAACAAATAAATGATTTCATCGAAACATTAAATTAACATTTATTTTAAAAAAGAAAACCCCCAAATAACACCTTATTTGGGGGCTTGCTAATTCTTTTTGAATAAAAATTAATAGCCGTAAAACATATACCTGTTGTCTTCAATTTCGGCTTTGCTGTTCAAATCCTGCAGCCACTGATTAACCAACAGTTGCTTCTTCTGCTGAATAAGATTATTCCTGATTGTTGAACTCTGCAATGCATAAGCCGAGGGGTCGAACGGGGTTTTCGAATTAACCTGAATAATGTAATAACCCTGTGCGGATTTAACCGGCTGTGAAATCTGACCCGGCTCAAGGTTTAGTGCGGTTTGAATAAACGCATAATCTTTTCCGATACCCGGCAGAACCGTCATTGCATTAAACCTTGTAATCTTTTTAACCTGCAGTCTCGGTTCAACTTCGCTTACCTTTTTCAAATCGCCGTCTATTTTCGATAAAACATCTTCGGCAAGCTGCTTAGCCAGGCGGAATTTCTTTTCTCTTAACACATAAGGTTTTATCTGCTGCTTAACCTCATCGAAAGGTCTTATTCCTCCCTCCTTTATATCGGCTATTTGAACAACAACAAAACCCTGATTGGTTTTAAATACATCGCTAACATCACCCAAATCACCATCGAATGCAAACTCAACAATCCGTTTGTTTATTCCGATTGAAGGAACCACGGTAGAGTTTTCGGCAAAGTAGCCGGTTTCGCGTATTTCATAGTCCATCAATCCGGCTTCTTTTTCGAAATCGTTTTTCTTTGCAAGGTATGCAAAGTCTTTTGCTGCATTAAATCTTTCATCTTTTGTTGTAGCCGATTGCTTAACAGGATTAACAATTCTTTCAACAACATACTTCTTCTTCGAGACGCCGGTTACTTTAATTATATGATAACCAAAGTTTGTTTTAACCGGTTTCTGAATCACTCCCACTTTACCGTTAAACACAGCATTTTCAAACTCTTTAATCATAACACCGCGACCGAACCAGCCCAAATCGCCGCCGCGTGCTGCAGAGCCCGGATCGGCGGAGTACTCTTTGGCAAGCTCTTCAAAACTTTCACCGTTCATTAACCGGTTATAAATTTCGTTTGCCTGTTTTAAATTCTCTTCGTCGGTTTCGCCTTTATTAATTAAAATGTGCGATGCTCTTCTTAACTCTTTATCAGCAGGAATAACATCCAGCAGATGATAAATGGTTATTCCGTCGGGAGCGGCAACCGGACCGATAACATCACCAATTTTTGCCGAACCGATTAATTCTGCCCCCTGGTCTCCTAACGAAGTAATTGAAAGTGTATCAACCGAATAAGGTTTTGAGGAATAAATATCTACGTAGTACTTAAAGTCAGCAGTATCTTTTAACAGATTCGATTTAACGGTCTCTAAAGTTTTAATAACAATTTCAGAATCCTTGGCTGACGGAGCGTTGGTGAAAAGAACAAATCTTAGCTTGCGCTGTGGTTTTACTTTATACAACTCAATATTTTCATCGTAATATTTTCTGTAATCTTCATCGGTCAGGTTTATTGTTGAATCGGGAAACAGATTAGTGCTTACCAAAACATAATCGGCATCGTTCACATACACATTCTGATCGATAAATTTACGCATCACTTCATCTTCGCCTACGGTTAACGATGCAAGCAACATACTTTGCAGTTTCGAAAACGCCAGTTCGTATCTTACCCTGTTTTCAACCTGGATAAGAATGTCCCTGTTCTGCGGATTGAAAAGGGCTTGTTCGTAAAGTTCCCTGTTAAACTTGCCTGTGGAATCGATAAAATTTTGTGCTAAATAAGCGGGCGGGTTATCGCCAAGCAGAGCATCTCTTACTTCTTCATCGGTAACCACTATTCCCATCTTTTCAATCTGCTGCTCGAGCAGTGTTTCGTTAACCATTTTATTCCAAACCTGGTCACGGAACTGTTCGATTTTTTCATCATCAACTTCGTTACCGTTCTGCTGCATTGCCTGCCTCTCGGCATCCAGTCTTGCCTGAAATTCTTTATACGTAATCTCTTTTCCGTTAATCGAACCAACATAATTGGTTGTACCGGTTAAAGCACGCATTACGTTGGAATCGGATATAACCATAAAAAGAACAAATAAAACACCAACCGTAATTATAAAAGCGGGAGCTAAGCTCCTCATTTTGGCCATCATAGCCATATTATTTTTTCTCCGTTTTTATTTAAAATTCAGACTTTCAAAATAGACACAGCAACCTAAAAAATCAATGTATTTTTAGATTGTTATTGTAACTTTTGCATATAAACTCTATTTTATTTTTCGATATTAACGTTTCAACCCGTTTTTCAGGTTGACTTTCAACTATTACAGGTATATTTTAATAAGTTATTTAATGATAAAGGATAATTTTAATTTTGGAAAACACAGAATTCCTTAGCAAGGTACCGATATTTTCCGATTTAGATAAAGATACGCTGGAAAAAGTTGCAAAACTTGGTACTGTAAAAACCTATCCGAAGCATTCGGTAATTCTTTCGGAAGAAGAAGCCGGCAGCGCGTTTTTCGTGATTATTTCGGGGAAGGTTAAAGTATCCAGATCGAGCAAGGATGATATTACCAAAGAAGTGATTTTATCTATTCTCAATCCCTCCGATTTTTTCGGAGAGATGGCGCTTTTGGACGGAATGAACCGTTCGGCGAACGTAATTGCAATGGAAGATTCGAAGCTGTTTATTATTCAACGAAGCGATTTTCTCGATCTGCTGGACCAGCATCCTGAAGTATCGATAGCATTGCTGCAGGAGTTAACACAACGCCTGCGCGGCGCAACGATGAAGATAAAAGCTTTATCGCTTAAGGATGCCGAAGGTAAAGTCGCTACTGTTTTGCTTCAGTTAGCCGATGATGTTGGAAAAATAAAACACGGAATAGTTGAAATTGAAAAACTGCCTTTTCAGCAC
>JAJRSV010000079.1 GCA_024278655.1 Bacteroidota bacterium
ATTGGATAAAATTAAAGATGAAACTCTGGAAACCTACGTTCGGGAAATCACGTTTGAAAAGTATGCAATAAGCAGTAACTGGGAAGAAAGAAATCCATCCGAAACACCGGAGATAATTCTGCAAAGATATGCACGTGACACAGTTTTAAAATTTAAACTCTACAAAATTGATGAACAGATAAAAGAGAATCACAAAAAAATAGAACTCGTTGAAAATGAGAACGATGCAATTCAATTAATGATGGCGAATAAAAAATTAGAGGAAGATAAGCGTACGTTAAAGGAGAGTTTCGATAAGATGCTGACAGGATAGTTTTCAGTCGGCATAATGTGTGGATTAACAATTGAGTTTTTGTATTTTAATGGCAGACATTTCGATGCACAAGACGAATAATTTAACAGCGGGAATATTCCCGCAATTTAAATGAATGTTAATGCATATAGTGTTGAATTAAAAACCTCCGAACTCCGGCAGAATCTGCATGCCGTTGTCTCAACCAAATCTTCCGTGTTGATGTTGCACCGGTATTATAAATTTCTTCTCGGCACAAACAACAATCTGATTATTGAATCCTACATTCCGGAATTTATTCAACGCTATATTTCTTTATTGAATAGTTACGAACCGTATTGCATCAACCCTTTCTTTACTTCTGCCATTATTAATCAGATAGATGAACTTGCCAACTTCGTTCACGATTACGAATTAAAAACCGCGCTCAGGAATTGTTCAATTGGATTGCAGGAAAAATTACAAAAGCTCAACGCGGTTTTAAACGGGGAAATAAGGGAAGAGTTGAATGACGACAAACTATGCTTTCCGCTTTTGGAAGAAAGTATTGATAAAGATGTTCCGGCAACCGGAATTTTGGAAACCGTAACGATAAAAGTTTCAAAGGCAAAAGACGAGAATAAGTTCATCATTATACCAAGTGAAGTTAAAATTGAACCACGCTTAAAAGAACAAGTTGAAATATCCTGGCAGAAAGCAGCGGAAATAGTTAAACGATATACAAAAAGAATCTCTCCATACCACGAAGTAATTATCCGTTTCGATAAACGCGTTGGCTTTTACAGGGGCAACTCATTAGGTGCCGCACTAACACTTGCATTCATCGAAGAGCTTTTAAGCTATTACAATTCGCCCGTTATAATTAAAACAGGTGATGCAATAGCATTGACAGGGGGAACAGATAACAACGGCAACCTGACTGCGACATCCAAAGAGATAATTGAGAAAAAAGTTGAGATTGTTTTTTTCTCACCAATTCAAACATTTGTTTTACCGGATGAAGATTTTCCCTTTGCTGAAGAAAAACTTAAAGCACTTCAAGAGGAATTTCCCGACAGAAAGTTAACCCTTATAAAAATAAAAACATTCGACGATTTACTTGACAGCAGAAAACTAATTGACATCAAAAAGCAAAAATTAATTGTGCGTGCGGGTAGGGGAATAAAAAAGAACAAAGTAACTTTTTCAACCACAACAATCTTTGCATTAATTTTAGTGTATTTCTTCTTTATTAAGATGGATACAAATCCTGCTTATCTTCAGATAAAAGACAGCATTGTGTTTGTAAAAAACAGGTATAACCAAACACTTTGGACTACGGAAGTTGGCGGACCGTATAATCTTATAATAAAAGGAAATATGTTAGCTGATGTTAATAACGATGGTGTTAATGAAGTTATTATCAGCATGGAACAACCCGGCGACACTACTCGTACCAAGGTAAGCTTTGGCGTAATTTGTTACGATAAAAGAAAGAACCCTATGTGGAGTTATGAGTTTAAGGATTTTGTTGAAACTGCCGTGACAAAACACAGCACGATTTATCAATCTTATGTAATGGAAATAAGACCTGACAGCAGTAGAAAGGTTTTATATGTGCTTGCACACAACTCCCTTTATCCGTCCGCCGTTTACCGGCTCGATGCGGCAACAGGCAAAAGAATAAAAGGTACATTATGGAATGCCGGCAGAATCAACTCCATAATAGTAGGCGATTTTAATGAAGATGGGAAAGATGAGGTCGTGGGTACCTGTGTTAACAATGCATATAACACATCAGTTTTCTTTTCGATTGATGCGGATAAACTCGACGGGCAGGCACCGGCAAATCCAGAATATACATTTAAAGAAGTTAAGCCTGCTGTATTTAACAATTATATTCTACTACCTAAAACCGACTTAACAATTTACAGAAACCAGCGGTACAACCAGCCGGTTCTTGCAGATATGCTTTTCTATAAGAAGAGCAAAGAATTCGGATTTCACATTCTCGAAGGAGATAACAAAACAGAAGGTAATATCGAATACAGATTTGACACAAACTTAAATCTCATCCTTATTGATTACACAGACAGCTTTTTAATGGCAAGAGACAAGCTTGTAAAATCCGGCAAACTCAATCCCCCCCTAACAAACACAGTTGAGTACAGAAAAATACTTGAGAATGGATTGAGGTATTGGGATGGGAAGGGGTTTGTGCGAAAGGCAAATTGATTTATGCAAATATTTATAACGACATAGCTGAAAATTAAAATTATCGTTAATTTTTATATGCTTGTCAGTGATAATATTTAATTTTGAGTATATTGTATTAAAGATGTAAAACTTATGATTGATAAATTAAAAATATTAAAGGACCTAAAGCAGCACTTAATAAAATATTATAACAAACCTATAAAGGATGTGATATTATTTGGTTCACGTGCATCGGGGACAGAAGAAAACTTTTCTGATTTCGATGTACTGATAGTTTTAGAAAGAGATTACAGTAGGCAAGATGAAGAAATCATTTTAGATTTATGTTATGATATTGATTTAAAATATAATATTATCATTGATGCTCACATCATATCCCGGAGAGAATTAAATTCTTTGCGCGGCAAACAACCTTTGTATATCAATGCTATAAATAGAGGCATTTACGCTTGACGTTAAGTGATGAAGATCGTTTTGAATTAATTAAGCATAGAATTGAACAGGCAGATGATACAATTGCCGATGTTCAATTGCTTATTGAAAACAAGCGCTTACGTGCTGCCGTTAACAGAATTTATTACGGAATGTTCTATGCGTTATTAGCACTTGCTTTGGCTTTTAAGTTTGAATCCTCAAAACACACCCAATTAATTGGCTGGTTTAATAAGAACTTCATTCACGAAGGCAAGATTGATGAACGATTTGGTAAAATTATAAACAAAGCGTTTAACAGAAGAACTAAAAGTGATTACGATACTTTTGTGAAATTTGATAAAGAAACTGTTGATGAAATGTTTGATGAAATGAAAGAATTTATTAGCGAAATTAAAGATTTTCTGAACGTGTAAAAATAAATCGAAGCATTACAAAGTTTTTTATATACTACTATTTAATTAGAAAAAACAGCCCTGTAAAACCCGGCGAACTCAATCCACCCCTAACAAACATAGTTGAATACAGAAAAATTCTTGAGAATGGATTGAGGTATTGGGATGGGAAGGGGTTTGTGAGGAGATAAGGTATGCTTTTATTCAAGTTCCGTAACTATAAACGCTTGTAATCGTTGAACTTTAATAGGTGCTTTTCTGTGCAATTAAATCAATTAGAAATTAGATCAATTCCTCTTGTATCTATCACTCCTCCTCCGCACTTTTAACTTCCTTAAAATAGGATGATGCATTTATCAGCAGGGTTGTGCCTACCTCGTTTAGCAGTTTGTTGATGTTTGAAATGTACTCGTCGGCTGTCTTTTCATCGATTGGCGGAATTCCGAAAAATGAGATGGATGCTGTCTTCGACTCTTCCCTGAATATTTCTTCCCTTGTTTTGCTGCCGTCGGTATTGTCGATTATCTTTATCTCCGCATCTAATCTGAATGTTTGCAGGAATTTCTTTGCCTGTTTTTCAAGCAAACTTGTGTTTGAAAATTGATCTTTAATCGTCAGCACTCTTATCTGTGCATTGCGCCAGTCTTCGTTTGTTGTAATAAAGCGTGCTAAAGTTAAAGCGAGCGAAAAGTTATTTCCCGCACCTCGCCACCAAATGTCTATTCTGCTCTTATCTCCGTAGCCCTCTTCTTCGTTGTAATATAAAAAGAGTGAGTTGTAATCGAGCTCGTTAAATCTGTGGATTATGTGTGCAAACTTTTCCGGGTCTTTTGTGTGACGTCCCCATCCCATTAAAATCGTATTCGGGTCGATGCTTGTAAAACCGTAAACGCTTGCAATCACTTCCATACCTTCGTATATATCGCGGCATTCCTGTCTTCTTGTAAAAATTCCTTCTTCATCCTTTTCCCCGTTCTCCTCATCCGGACCGACAGCTTTTTCGGCTTTTGTAAAAAGAACGGCGGATGATTTGTTTTCAATCAAATCGAAGTTGGTAATTACGCCCAACTTACCAGCGATTGCTTTTGCAATTTCAACAAGATAAGGGCGTGCATAACTGCCTCCGCTGAAAAGGATAATGTTCGGTCTCCAGTTACGCCACTCTCTCGGTCTGTTTTTTAGTTTAATTAATGCATAACGAATAACCGCCTCCCAAACTCCCGCCCAGGTGTCGCCGCTTTTCAGTTTCAATTCTTTTCTTTGTAGATACAGGAACAACGAGCCGAGAATTACAGTTGCGGCTATCATCGCTATAAAATCGAGTTGAATCATTACTACAAAACATGCAGCGGAACCGAGAAGACTAACCCAAATCGGCACTCTGAATTCCGGATAGAAATCGGAGCTTGCCCAGTTTTCGATTGCGGCGCTTAAGTTTAAGAAACCGTAAGTTGTGATGAAAAACATCGATACAATACGTGCAATAACATCTAACTCACCGATAAGTATTCCCGCTTCGGCAATTACAAATGATAAAAGCAAAGCGTTACGCGGTTCGTTCAAGTTCCCTTTTCCTTTCGCAAAAATCTTCGGTGTGATTTTATCCAACGCAGTTGACTGAAGAATTCGCGGTGCACCCAGGATACTTCCGAAAGCTGAAGACAGCGTTGCACCCCATATTCCCAGCACAACCAACTGGGGAACGAAAGAAATTTTTAACAACACCTGCGGATCGTTTACAAGCACATCGGAATCGACTGTATAGGAATAAAAGAACACGAGAAAAATATAAACAACCAATCCTACAACAATTGCACTAATGGTTCCGCGGGGAATAGCTTTTTTAGGATTCTCCAAATCGCCCGACATTGAAACACCGGCTTCGAACCCCGTAACAGCAGGAAAGAAAATTCCGAATAAAACTATAAACGGCATTGAGTCTTTAATCGGAAAGAGCAGGGGTTGTTCGGGTGTATAATCGTGTTTGCCGATAAAGATTGAGATGAGCGACAAAACAATTATTGCCATTATATAAAACTGAGTTTTTATTGCAAGGTTAGTACTCACAAACGTAACTACGGTTACTATAATTAAAATTATTGTTCCGGTAATTCTTATTGCGGTAATAGTGGCTTCAATTCCTACGTAGCTTAAAAAACTTTCGGCAAAACCAATAAGGTAAAGACTAACGCTGAACGAAAGCCCCATAAACAAAGCCAGTCCTAATGTTCCGCCTATCGGCAATCCCAGACTTCTGGAAATAATATAGTATGTACCGCCTGTTTTTACTTTTTTGTCGGTTGCAATTGAAGAAACACTTAATCCTGTAGTAATTGAAATAAGATGAGCGAGAAAAATAATAGCGAGCGAGGTAAACAATCCTGCCTGTCCTACAATCCATGGCAGGCGAAGATACATTATAACGCCGAGTATCGTTAGAATAGAAGGTGTAAATACTCCGCTGAATGTTCCGAATTTGTATGACTTCATAAAATAAGTTTTTTGCGAAAATCTTTTGTTGTAAGATAGAAAAGATTTTGATAATAATTTTTAAAAGAACTGCACCGGTATTTCATTATATTTTATTCTGTTAATTTCTTTCACTAATTTAAATTTCAATTAGTTAATTTCTTCTACGAACAAACTTTATCTTTTGTTGAATTAAATGACTTACAGACAAGCGAAAACGGGAATATTGATGATAGAAATACTTCCGGATAAATGCGACTTCTGCGGATGCTGCGTAGGCGTTTGTCCCGAAGATGCTATTGAATTGAAAGAAGCGGAAATTTTTATAATTGATGAACGATGTACGAACTGCTCGAAATGTGTTTGGAGCTGCCCGATTGAGGTTATTGTTTTTAATAAAGAAGGTGTGCTTTTGAAGCAGTAGGCAGTAGGCAGTGGGCAGTAGGCAATTAAACAGTAGGCAAGGGTTTTGAAGTGGTTTTTCTGGTGAAGGCGTTTGTATATAAACAACATGTAGCATTTTACAATAAGCAGTAAGCAATTGTGAATGTTTTTTGTGGAGTTTGAAAACGGTCTGATAATTATTAAAAATGGGCAGCAGGCAAAAAACAAGTAAATAATTTTTAAAATTGCATACTGCCTACTGCATTTTGCCTACTTTAAAAGATTAAGTTGATTATTAAAAGTTTAATGAAAAATAACAGGATAGAATGCAAAAAGAGTATGACATAATCGTAGTAGGTGCCGGACCCGCCGGCTCGATGGCGGCACGGTTTGCTGCCGAGCGCGGTGTGTCGGTTATTATGCTCGAGAAAGACCGTGATGTCGGCTATCCCGTCCGATGCGGTGAAGCTATCAGTCGTGCAGGCGTAGAAGAATTTATAGATGTTGATGAACGATGGGTAAAAGCACACATAACAAAATTCTGCCTGGTTGCGCCGGATGATACGGAAGTTGTCCTGCAGTTCGATTCGAAGCAGGAAGGATTTGTTTTAGAGAGAAGAATTTTCGATTACGAGCTTGCACGAACCGCAGCCAAAGCGGGCGCGCAGATTTTAACCCGTGCTTATGTAAATGGTTTACTGATTGAAGATGACAAAGTTTGCGGAGTTAAATATGAACACGATGGCGAACAGAAAGAATTAAGAGCCAAAATAGTAATTGCTGCCGATGGTGTGGA
>JAJRSV010000080.1 GCA_024278655.1 Bacteroidota bacterium
AAAAGTGCACGGACAGTATGCATACGTTGTTTCGGAGGCATCGAATTTCGGATTAGAGATAATAGATTTATCCGACCTTC
The DNA here is from genome assembly GCA_024278655.1 of Bacteroidota bacterium. Taxonomy (GTDB): domain Bacteria; phylum Bacteroidota; class Ignavibacteria; order Ignavibacteriales; family Ignavibacteriaceae; genus BMS3ABIN03. The sequence continues at coordinate 81 of JAJRSV010000080.1, forward strand.
CGAACTCTGCTACAGTGGTAAATCAAACAACGCAGTTTTTCAGCAGCGCACATAATATTTTTATAGATAACGGTTTCGCTTATGTTATAGGAACCGAAGGCGGCGGCGGTATGCACATACTCGACCTTACCGATCCGGTTAATCCGGTTCAAACTGCATACTATCTTAACAGCGGATATATTCACGATGTTTATGTTTGGAATGATTCGGTAATCGCCTGCGCAGGTTCATCGGGCGAATATCATTTGATTGATGTAACGGATAAATCCAATCCGCAATTCGTAAGTTCAAGTGCATCGCTGCCGGGTATTTATGCACACAGCGGTTGGATGACCGAAGATAAGAGATATTTCTTCGGAACCGAAGAGTTTAACACGAGAGATATTACTGTGTGGGATTTACAGGACAGAACTTCGTGGGATCTTGTTGTACCAACCTGGCAAACAAATACCGGAGCTACTGTACATAACTTGTTCATTAAAGGCAACTTTGCTCATATATCATACTACTCCGATGGGTATGTGGTTCTCGACATTTCCGATCCGACAAATCCGTTTTTAATCGGCGAGTACTCTACTCCCGACCTGTGGGGCTGCTATCCGTATCTGCCGTCCGGAATTACAATAGGTTCCGATATGAACAACGGCTTGTATGTATTCCGGTTTACACCGGATGACGTTCCGCCGTCAATCGCTCATACTCCAATTACAGAAGTATTAAATTCCGATCCGGTAACCCTTTCGGCTAATATTGTTGATAACAGTATGGTCACTCAGGCGAATATCCGGTACAGAACCGTTTACAACGGTGGAACAAGTGCGTGGACAATGTTAACCGACCCGACCCCGATAAACAATATTTATAATTTCGAAATACCCGGGCAACCGAATCAGACTGTTGTTGAGTATTACTTCTCGGCACAGGATGATAACAACAATGTTTCAACATTACCTGAAGGCGGAAGCGGCACCAACCCGCCGGGAAGCACTCCCCCGCCTACATTTTTCTCTTACACAGTTATGATTCCCGGAACCCCGGTTTTAATTTCGTTCGTACCTGAAGCCGATACGACCGTTGCACCTGACGGAACAGTTGTATTCCATATAGAAGCCGACGATACAAGCGGTTTCGATTTAAGCTACACCTGGTTTAAGAATAGCGAGCAGTTACCGAATCAGGGCGTTAATTATATTTACAGAGCTATAAACGATCCGAATTATCCGCGTGTCGATACTGTAACGGTAGAAGTATCAAACGGATTCTTTTCTTCCTTACATTCATGGCTTGTAACGGTCGATATTCCATCCGGAATCGAGAACGGAAATCAACCGTTGGTTTACGATCTCGAACAAAATTTCCCGAACCCTTTTAACCCGTCAACTCAGATAAGGTTCAGTATTCCAAATTCGGAATTTGTAAATCTTTCTATTTATAACATGCTTGGCGAAAAGGTTGGAGAATTAGTAAATGAGCTTTTAAACAGCGGTGTTTATACAATCAACTTCGATGCTTCTCATTTACCGTCGGGAATTTATATAAGCAGACTGACTGCCGGAAACTTTACACAAGTAATTAAAATGACATTACTCAAATAACAGGACTGAAATTTATGAGGAAATTTGCAGTATTAATTTTCTTTGCCGCACTCATTATGCTGATAGGGTGCGATTCGAATAATACTACTAATCCGGAGAACCCGGTTGACGAAAATAATAACGGATACGAATCGTTGGCTGTTGCAAACGTACTTGTAGTTAAATGTGCCGGCTGTCATTCACCCGAAAAAACCGAAGGCGGTTTGTCGTTATCGAATTACAGCGAAATGATAAAAGGCAGCAGTAACCGTTCGAACGGAATGATTCCGGACTACGGCGGCGAAGATGCTATTCCGCAACAGCCGGGCAGAAGTTTATTGTATCAGATGCTTATGGGTAATGTAACTCCCGCCGCACCACACGATGCAATAACGCTTACGGATGCCGAGAAAGAAACAATCAGGCAATGGATTGCAGATGGAATGAAAGACAACAACGGTAACCTGCCTTTTCAGAATCCTTCGTACAGGGTTTATGCCTGTAATCAAAACAGCGATTTGGTTTCTGTAATAGACGGTGATTTTAAAATCGTCTCGGGTTTAATCAACGTAGATTTCTTACTCGATATTGCCGATAAACCTCATATGGTAAAAGTAAAGAACGGATTTCTTTACGTAACCTTAATTTCAGCAGGCAAGTTCCTTAAATTCAGAATTTCCGATTTTTCAAAACAGGGTGAAGTTTCGGGAATAACAAAAGCCGGAATGATTCAAATTACACCCGACGGAACAAAAGCTTATATTTCCCGCTCATCCACATCCGATCCGGTATTCAGCACCATAGCTGTGGTTGATATAAATTCTATGTCGATGATTAAAGAAATACTTCTTCCCGCACCGGGCGTACCGCACGGTATTGCACTATCGCCCGACGGTTCGCGTTTATACATTGCAAACTTAACACTCGACAGAATAAGCATAGTCGATGCGGTAAATGATGAGTTTATAGAGGACATAGTTTTATCGCAGGGAACCGAACCGATGCAGACAACAATGTCACCCGACGGAAACTTTCTCTATGTTTCCGCAAGAGGAACCGGCAGTCTGCTTGTTATTAACACGATGACAAACAACGTAATTGCTGAAGTTAGTCTCGGCGGCGGTCCGATGCACATTTCGGTTACAAGCGACGGCAATAAGATTTACATCCCTCTGATGTTCGAAAACTCGGTTGCGGTTGTTGAAAAGAACGGAACATCGTGGACAAAAACCAAAGAAATAACGCATCCCGGTTTTAACCTGATGCACGGAAGTGATATTACTCCCGACGATAAATACCTTTACGTTTCCAGCAGGAACAACGACGGAGCATTCAAACCGTATTATGAAGTTACAGGTGAGCACGCACCCGGAACTCTCGGTATTATCGATATTCACACCGACCAGGTAATAAAACTTATTGAGTTAGAAGAGTTCAGTGCCGGATTAACCGTAGGTAATTGATTTTATCACTAAAGCCTGTCTATTTTAAGACGGGCTTTTTTTTATTTTAAATTAAAATGTAACCCGTAGATTCTTTATATTTTAGTTAATCAACAACAAACATTTACAAAAATGAAAAAAGTAATCTATCCCGGTTCATTCGATCCCGTTACAAACGGACACATCGACGTAATTAAAAGAGCAAGAGAACTTTTCGATTCGGTAGTTGTTACGGTTGCAATCAACCCGGTTAAGGAACCGGTTTTTACCGTTGAAGAACGTGTTGCTATGTTAAAAGAAAGTTTGAAAGAATTCGAGAATGTTGAAGTCGATTCGTTCGATGGTCTGGTTGTTGATCACGCAAAGGAAGTTGGTGCAATAGGTATTATCAGAGGACTTCGCGCAGTAAGTGATTTCGAGTTTGAATTCCAGATGGCGCTGATGAACCGTAAGCTCTCGACTGATATTACAACAATCTTTCTTATGCCTCACGAAAAATATACATACTTAAACTCCACAATAATAAGAAACCTTGCGAGCTTGCACAGCGATGTTAGTGACTTCGTCCCGCCTGTGGTTCAGGAAGAATTAAAAAAGAAATTCAAATATTAAATTTTAATTAACAGCTTATTCCAGAAAAGGAAATTAACGATGAAAAAATTTTTCTTGCTGTTTTTGTCTGTTATTTTATTATTGATGCTGCAAGGCAGTAAATTTAAAGGCAATGACGACGGATTAAAACAAAAGGCAACTGAACTTGCACACAAATTTATTATTGTCGATACACACATCGATGTACCTGAACGGCTTCACGAAGAATGGGAAGACATATCGCAGCGTACTGAAAAAGGAAATTTCGATTACCCGCGTGCAATAAAAGGCGGATTGAATGCAGCGTTTATGTCAATTTACATTCCTGCAAAATACCAGGAAACTGGCGGAGCAAAAGCTCTTGCCGATACACTCATCGATATGGTTTACAAATTCACAACCGAGTGGTCTGATAAATTCTCACTGGCTTTTTCTCCCGCTGATGTCGTAAAACAGTTTTCGCAAAACAAAATATCGCTTTGTATGGGGATGGAAAACGGCGCTGGAATTGAAGGGAACTTAAGCAATTTAAAATATTTTTACGACCGCGGAATCCGTTACATAACACTTACACATTCGAAGAACAACAAGATCGGGGATTCTTCTTATGATGAAGAACCAAAGTGGAACGGTTTGAGTCCTTTTGGAAAAGAAGTAGTTAAAGAGATGAACCGCCTGGGAATAATGATAGATGTTTCGCACATAACCGACAGCACCTTTTACGATGTAATGGAAATTTCGAAAGCTCCCGTAATTGCATCGCATTCATCGTGCAGATATTTTACTCCGGACTGGGAAAGAAATATGTCCGACGATCAGATTAAACTTCTTGCCTTCCATGGCGGAGTTATTCAAATAAACTTCGGCTCCTCGTTTTTAAGAGGTGATTTAAGAGAAAAGCGGAGTGAAATCTGGAATGAAATAGATTCGCTCATTACTGAAAAGGGCTTGGACAGAAGAACTCCCGAAGGAAGAAAATTTGTTGAAGAATACTGGAAAGAGCATAATCCCGGTTTCGCCGACGTTAAAGATGTAGCCGATCACATCGATCATGTCGTTTCGTTGGTAGGAATTGATTACGTGGGAATCGGTTCCGACTTTGACGGAGTCGGCGACAGTCTCCCGACCGGGTTAAAGGATGTTTCCGGTTATCCGAATTTAATTTACGAACTTCTGAAGCGCGGCTACTCAGAAGATGACATTGAAAAAATCTGCGGAAAGAATCTGCTTCGCGTTTGGAAACAGGTGGAAGAAACTGCAAAGCAGCTTCAATCGGAGTAAACAGGATTCTATGCAGTTCGAATCTTAGTGACAAATAAAAGCTTCGTTTTTTAACCGTTGCTTAATATTTGCCACTAAGATACGGACGCTCACAAATTATTGTTTATCAGCACTTAACTCCATTTTGCCTGTAACAAATATTGTCGAATTAGTTTATCTCAACTCACACTTTTCATCCTCAATAAAAATTATTCATAAGTATTCAATCAATACTTAAATATTAATTTGCTTATAGCGTGCACTACAAATATTTTTACTGATACTTTTTTCGATTACTTAACAGTCAGGAAAACGAAATGAGCTTAAGTCTTATTGTAAAATCAATCAAACCGTCACCAACGCTTGCACTCAACGAAAAGTTTGCAATCTTAAAAGCCAAGGGTGACCCGGTTATTCATCTCGGAGGCGGTGAACCGAAAAGCAAAGTACCAATGGACGCTATTTTATCGACCGTTGCTCACCTTAACACCGGTGAAGTACGTTACGCTCCCGCAGACGGAATACCTGCACTCAAGCAGGCAATCATACGTTACACGGAAGAGTTTTACGAAAGAAAAGTAGAACCGGAAAACATAATTGCATCGGGCGGAGCAAAGCAGGCAATAATGGTAGCACTTCAGGCGATACTTAACCCGCAGGAAGAGCTTATTTTTCCGGCACCGTACTGGGTAAGTTATCCCGATATGGCACGGCTTTGCGGCGCTGTGCCCGTTCCCGCTTATGCCGAGGACGGTTCGTTTTATCCCCGGGTGCAGGACATAGCGGACAGAATCAGTTCTTATACGAAAGCGGTTATCATAAACAGTCCGAATAACCCTTCCGGCGCAATGTACTCCGAAGAGTTTATTGCTGGCGTTGTTGAACTGTGCGAGAAGAAAGATTTATACTTAATAATGGATGATATTTATCACCGGCTTATATTCGACGGTAAGCGACCCATCAACGCTTATAAGTATGCGAAGAAGTTAGATGAAAATTCAAAGCTGATAATTGTTAACGGCGTTTCGAAACAATATGCGATGACCGGTTTCAGAATCGGCTGGGCAGTTGCAAACAAAAAGCTTATTGAAGCAATGACAAACATTCAGGCACATCAAACATCAGGACCTTCTGTACTGCTGCAGAAAGCGGCGGTCGGAGCGCTAAACGGCGTGCAGTCATCCGTAGAAAGCTTAAGAATAACGCTTGAAAATAACCGCAACGTAATGATGGATATGCTCAACTCGTTTGAAGGTGTTAAAGCTTACAAACCGGACGGCACATTTTATTGCTTTGCCGACTTCAGTCATTTCGAAAAAGATTCGAATAAACTTTCCAACTTTTTAATCGATAAAGTACAGGTGCTTACGGTACCGGGTGCCGAATTCGGTATGGAAGGATATTTAAGATTAAGTTACTGCGGTTCGATAAAAGATATTACCGAAGGCATCGAGCGTATAAAATGGGCACTCGACTTTAACGCACCTAACGAACTCTACATTGGTGACAGAAAATTAGTAAGGGATTGGCAATGACAAAATATCTAAAATTCAATACTCCGGCTATTAAAGAAGCTGCTGAATTAGCTTCCGACTTCAGATTGAAAAACCAGGGATTCACTAATCTCGAAAAAGTTTACTGGAATCTTCCCGAAGAAGCTCTTTACGAAGAGATTGTATTTCGAAACGAAGGCAAGATAACCAAACGCGGACCGATTCTCGTTCACACGGGTAAACACACCGCGCGTGCTGCGGCTGATAAGTTTATCGTTCAGGAAGAAAGCACTAACGATAAAATCTGGTGGGGCGTTTACAACAGACCTTTCAGCAGTGAGAAGTTTAACCAGCTTATGGGAAGAGTTCATGCCTACTGCCAGGACGAAGAGCTGTTCGTACAAGATGTTTACGCAGGTGCCGATCCCGAATACAGAATGCGCGTAAGAGTAATTACGGAAAAAGCATGGCACAGCTTATTTGCAAGAAATATGTTCATCACTATTGCCGATAAAGAAGAATTGAAAAATTTTGTTCCTGAGTTTACCGTTATAGCTTTGCCAGGATTAAAGCTTAACCCTTCGATTGACGGAACGAGAAGCGAAACCGGAATAATATTAAACTTCGAAGAACGCACTGCGGTTATTGCCAATTCGCTTTACGGCGGTGAGATTAAAAAATCGGTTTTTACCGTGCTTAACTTTCTCTTAACGTTCGAAGATGTACTGCCGATGCACTGCTCGGCAAACAT
>JAJRSV010000081.1 GCA_024278655.1 Bacteroidota bacterium
AGTTACGACCCGAAGAAATAGCAGAGATTGAAGGAGTTGATGTTGTATTGGGAAGCAAAGAAAAGTTCAACATCTTTTCTATAGTCGATGAGTTTAATAAGAATGAACTCGCTTGCATCTTCGTTGGTCCCACCGATGATTTAAACGAATTCGGCGAAGCACACTCAACCGATGCCGACAGCCGTACACGTGCTTACTTCAAAATACAGGACGGCTGCGATTACAAGTGTTCGTTCTGCACAATACCTATGGCAAGAGGATTGAGCCGCAGTATGAATCCCGTGGATGCTCTCGATGAATTCAAACGGCTGGTTGATAGCGGTTACAAAGAAATAATTCTTACCGGTGTAAACGTGGGAGACTATGGAAAGAATATTGAATCAAATTTGTTTAACCTGTTGCAAAGTTTTGTAAACGTAGAAGGCGATTTCCGTATAAGAATAAGTTCGATTGAACCGAACTTAATTACCGACGAGATAATTGATTTGATTGCAAGCGAAAAGAAATTATGCAATCATCTTCACATACCGCTGCAGAGCGGCAGCCCTGAAATATTAAAAGCAATGCAGCGAAGGTACACAACCGAAGATTATGAAAAGGTAATTAGTAAAGCACACAACCGGATAGAAAATATTGGAATCGGTGTGGATGTTATTGTCGGCTTCCCCGGCGAAACCGAAGAACATTTTTGGCAGACGTATACTTTTATAAAAGACTTGCCCGTTTCATACCTTCACGTGTTCACTTATTCCGAACGACCCGGAACCAAAGCCATAGAGATGCCGGATAAAGTCGACGTGGCTGAACGAAAAAGAAGAAATAAACTCTTAAGGATACTGAGCGAAAAGAAGAGGATGCTTTTTTATCAGAATATGATTGGCAAAGAGCCGGATGTTCTTTTCGAATCGGAAAACAGTAACGGAAAGATGAAAGGGTTTACATCCAATTATGTTAGAGTTGCAAGCGATTACAACGAAAACCTGATTAACAAAATCAGCAAGGTTAAAATAACCGGAATCAACGAAGACGGGTTGTGTAACTGCCGGTTTATAGATATAAATAATTCAGTTGATTTAGTTTCAACATTAGATTAAAATTAAAATAAAAAACATGAAAATTATCCTATTTACTTTACTCATCGCCGCAACCCTTCCGGCACAAACAGAACTCTCAAATTCTATTTTAAACTTAGAGCAGCAAATAAAAACCACCGATTATCCGGTTCAAAACAATAATACTATTGTGTCCGGTAATTCGGCTGATTCCGAGAAAAAGAGTACGGGACTTGCAATTCTCTACTCGCTTCTGCTGCCGGGTATGGGCGAACTTTATGCCGACGGTTACAGCAGCGGCAAGTACTTTACAATTGCCGAAGGTGTTTTGTGGGGCACGTATATAGGAATGAGCATTTATGCAAGCAACCAGGCGGATAATTATAAAGCGTTTGCAAAAAGCAGGGCTTCGGTCGATCCGAACGGCAAGAATGATGATTATTTTGCAACGATAAGCGAATACTCCGATATCGATACTTACAACGACCAGAAAGCACTGGAAAGAAATTTCGATCAGATGTACGACAGGGATAAGTTTTTCTGGAAATGGGGAAGCACTGCAGAGAGAAGAGAGTACCGCAGCTTATGGTCATCCAGCGAACAGACCTACAACGATTTGCAGTTTGTTGTCGGTGCAATGTTGTTAAACAGAATAGCCAGTGCAATTAACGCTGTGCGGCTTGTATCGGCATACAACAGCCGGCTGGATGCAGAATTAAGCTGGAATGTATCGGTCGGTTTGAAAAACAATCCGAATCTGCCGACAAGTTTAGAGCTTTCCTTTTACAAATCATTTTGATGCAACAGTTATAAACGGTTGAAACCGTTACTTCCATGTAGTGTGACTTCTTAGAATCACCCGTCTGAAGTCTGTGTTGCACAAGTAATCGTTTTAATGCTGAATTTATTTCAGCATCTCTAACCAATTGGTGTAAGCTCCTGAAACAAGCTTGCCTGAAACAAGCAGGTTCGGGGTTACATTTTATGTTCCGCGACAAACTTTTCAGTTAGTAACTTATAATTAATATCCTGTTATGATTTGGCAGAAAACAACAAATAACATATCCCAAAATTCAAATAATATCCAAATTCAAAATATCAATGTTCAAAAATAGTTTGGAATTTAGCAATTGAGATTTGAAATTTATTTGAAATTTATTTTTTGGAATTTGTCTTTTCCGGTTTATTCGGGTTAGGTTATTAAACAATAATAAACAAGAAGTATCCAAATACATCTCGCTTACTTGAGCAATATCATCTTCTTCGATGCAGTATACGAACCGGTTTGAACTCTGTAGATATAAATACCGCTTGGTAATCCTTCGGCATTGAATTTAACTTCGTACTCTCCTGCCTCTTTCACTTCGTTCACAAGTGTTGCTACTTCATTCCCTATAACATCATAAACTTTCAAACTTGCATACTGCCTTTCGCCTACTGCATACTTTATTACCGTACCCGGATTGAACGGATTCGGATAGTTTTGATACAAAGTAAACTCCTGTGGAATATTACTTTCATTCTCAACCGAAACAGGATTATCCAAAATTGTTAAGGGAAATTTAGGACCGAAGTTCCATCTGTCCAGCGGATCGGGAATTGTATCCCACACTAAACTAATACCGCAGGAATATATTGTATCAACCGAGGAAGAATCGGATGCAAGATAACCGAACTCCCAGTAAATTGTATCTTCGGGTGTTGCGAACGGAAGTGAAAATGCCTGGGTTAATTCATTCATTGCAAGCGGATGCTGATATGAAAACGAATCTACAAGTACCATTGTGCCGAATCTTCCGGCAACGTTATAACCGCCTGCTTCGGCAGGTCCGCCGGTAAGATACATTTTATATAATCCCATCTGACCTACATAAAGAGTATCGGGTCCTTCCACCCAAACTGTAACGCTTGTGTCCCTATCTAATGAATGGCATACACATCCGTTGCCGTTTAATTCCGTACAGCCGATAAGAGCAATATCATTCCTTCGTCCTTCGGAGCCGACGATAATTAAAGTGATAAAAATAAATAGCAAAAAAACGCTTATAGTAAATCTTTTTTCCATAACGGGTAATATTATTTTGAATTGTTAACTTATGAATAAATATAAATAAAATTCTTCTAATTAATATGGTACTGCATTAACCTTTTTACCGAACCAATATTTGTTTGGCAAAACTAAAATCAAAAAGAAAACAGAAAAGGGAGCCGGAACTCCCTCTTCGTTTGAACTTAAACATTACAACTTTACTTCATCAAAATAAGTTTTTTCGTTGATGTAAAGCCGCCCGAAGTTAGCTGATAATAATACACTCCGCTCGATAAATCGGATGCATCAAATGTAACTTTATATTCACCGGCAGATTTCTCTTCGGCTAATAATGTTTTTACTTCATTACCTAAAATGTCGTACACTTTAAGCATTACCATTCCTTCGTCAGCAATTGAAAACGCAATCGTTGTACTCGGGTTGAAAGGATTCGGATAATTCTGCGCAAGGAAGTAAGTGTTGGAAGGTGTTACTTCAACTTCAACGATGTTCGAGTAATCGACCGTACCGTCGTAATCGATTTGTTTGAGTCTGTACAAGTAACGGTCAGAAGGAAGATTTTCATCCCTGTACGAATAACTCTGCACTTCGGTAGTTGTACCATATCCCGCTACAAAGCCAACCTTATTCCAGTCACTTCCGTCACGTTTTCTCTGAATTTCAAAACCCTGATTGTTTATTTCCGTTGCCGTTTTCCAGCTTAACAAAACGGTGTTATTATTAGATATAGCAGAAAACGAAACGAACTCAACAGGTATCGGATTCTGAACACTTAAAATTACGGTTCTTCTGTGAACCGGTGTACCGTTGGGTCCTTCGCCGGTTATGTTTATTGTATAGTCGCCGTTGGTTACAGGACCGTTGGATGTTATTACCCTAATCTGAACCGTTCCGGGGAATGTGTTAAGCACGTTGCCCGCGGGAAAGTCAAGCGTAATAGTTCCCTGAGCGGGAGCCGAAGCCAACGTTGCCGAAAAGATAGCATTGGATGTATATAACCTTACATCCGGCACCTGAATATCTACGAATATAGTATCGTTATCATTTTCTATAATCGGATTGGAAGGATTAACCAGCATTGCAAAATCGGGAAAGTAACCTACATAACTTCCGAAGTTACCGTTCCTGAAATCGGTCCATACTGCCATTGCCTGTCCGTCAACCGAAACAATTGCATCATAGTCACCCTGATAGCGTGGAGTTCCGCCGCCGCCGCAGGTATTGCAATTAATCTTCATCTTCTGGTTGGAAATTCTTTGGTTGGTTACAAATGTTTGCCCGCCGTCATCCGAATAAGATGCATAAACATATACACTGTCGCTGGTCGGCGTATCGCGCGAATCGAGCCACTTAACGAATAATCTTCCGGTTTGCTTATCGCACCAGATTGACGGATGCCACTGATGATTGTTCTGGGTATTTGCATCATCATTCACTTTAACGGGAGCAGACCATGTAGCTCCCTGGTCGGTAGAATAGCGGCTGAAGATATCCGGTTTGTTTCCGTTTCCGGGAGGATCGTTTGAAGCATAAACCAGGTACAATCTTCCTCTGTACGGTCCGTAGCTGTTATCTGCCGCAATAAACGGATAAGGTCGTGTTCTCATGTTCTGAACCGAATGCCGTCCGCTTACATTCGTTCCTACGTAACCGGCAAAGTTTTGGGATGATTTAAATGTCCAGTTTTGTCCGCCGTCGGTAGAAACATAAAATTTATACACGGAAGAAAAAGTCGAGCCGGTATTGGTAACAACATAAACCGCACCGCCCGGTACATCGCCTCCTATAACATTCGGACCTACAGCAACCATAGCGCCGGGTAAAGGACTGGCAAAGAATGTTTGCATAGTCTGCCATGTAGCTCCGTTATCGGTGCTGCGTGCAACTGCGTGACCGTTAAAGCTTGTTGTGGTCATTGTTGTGTAAACGTAGTTGGCGTAAGGACCGCTCGTTTGGTCTGCGGCAATCCAGTTTTTGTCTCCGCCAGCTATCGAAGTAACTCCGGCAGACCAGGTTAATCCGTTATCGGTAGAGACAATAACTTTACATCCGAGAACGCTTCCTCCGCCGTACATATTTTCGTAATAAAGATTTCCGAGACTGTCGTATGCCGTTACGGGGTCGCCTCTCATCGTTGCACCGAAACTCGGAAATGTATGAACCCAATCGTGTCCGTCGTTTGTACGCCACGTACCGTTAATGTTGTACGCATTAAAGTATTCCACCGGGTTGTTAGGATTCTGCGATATATGCGGTTCCGCGAAATCAACTCCGAGGTTGAAATTATCAAACCCGTCCGAAGTTGTGATAACCATCCATGGACTATCATCGTAATTTATATTTTCGAGATACTCTATCGGAACGGCATCAACATTCGGGTTGTCGCCTTGTGCAAATATATTTCCGGCGGCGGTAAACAGCAGAATGCTTATGATAAAGTAAGCCGCCTTAAAATTATTAAAAATGTACACTATACCTCCTGTGAATAATTATTTATTATTAGTATTAAAATTCTTCTTATTGATTTTGCAATAAGGATTAAAAGTAATTGCCTGATAAGGAATAACAGAGAGCAAATACCCGGAAGTAATCTGCAATTATCCCCTGTTCTGTATTACAGTTACTAATATATAACAATAAGGTTTTTTAGCAAAGATTTTTTTTATCTTTTGTGAACAAATTTTTTACCGGATTAATATGAGAAAATTAAGACTTTTAATAACCAGGATTGACCGTATTGGCGATGTGGTGTTATCAACGCCTATTCCGCGTGAAGTAAAACGAACCTACCCCGATAGTTTTATTGCCGTATTGGTACGAAGTTACACTAAAGATATTTACCTCAACAATCCTTATGTGGATGAAATAATTATTTACGATGAAGATGGAAGAGAAAACAACTTCAGACAGATGTTAAAAAAAATAAGAAGCTACAAATTCACACACGCTTTTATGCTTCTTCCAAACGAAAAATTAAACTGGCTTCTTTTCTTAAGCGGTATTCCCTATCGTGTTGGCGTTGGTCATAAACTCTACCAGTTTTTAACTTTTACAAAATATGTAGATAGAAGAAAATATATTCCGCTAAGACACGAAGCCGATTACTGCATGGATATGGCACGTAAAATCGGGGTTAAACCTGAGTTGTTGGATACCGAAATATTTTTAACAACGGAAGAAAAAGAAAAAGCAGGTAAATTCAGAAAAGAGATATTAAACGGAAGAAGATATTTAATCGGTATAAATGTAACAAGCGGAAACTCTGCTCCGAATCTGACAGCAGATGAGTACAAAAAATTAGCACTAAAACTTTCGGAAGATAAAAGATATAAAGTTGTAATAACCGATAACAATCCTCCCGGTGAATTACTGGAATTAAAGAACGTTGCTTATCCGAACATCAATAATAAATTAAGAGATTCGATAATCAATATCTCTTCGCTCGATTTACTAATTTCATCAAGCACCGGACCGATGCACATTGCAGCAGCACTAAAAGTAAAAACGCTTTCGTTGTTTTGTCCGCTCACGGCTTGCTCACCAAAATTGTGGGGACCGTTAGGCAACGAATCGAAAATAATTTTGCCGGAAGAAAATTACTGCTCAACAGTATGCCCGGGTGATCCTAAGTTGTGCGATTTCAGCGGTGATGGTGGAATCGACAGCGATAAAGTTCTGTCTCAGGTTCACACAATCCTCAAATAGATTTCATACCCGATTTTCATTTTTTTGTTTGCAGCGTTCATTTAATGCCGTATATTTCGGTTGTCACATTTGAGGAGGATGTATGAAACTCAACATTAAAGCATTCGGCTTAACCTGCGGCATTTTATGGGCACTTGCAGTTCTCTTAGCAACCTACTGGATAATCATCTCCGGTTCCCAGGGTAAAACTCTCTCGCTTCTCTCCAAATTCTATATGGGATATTCCGTTACATGGCTTGGCGGAATAATCGGTGCAGTATGGGGATTTGTTGACGGTTTAATTTGCGGTGCTATATTTGCCTGGCTATATAACAAACTCGCTGCCGGAAAGAGCGCGGAATAGTATTGGTTTTTCAGCCTTTTATTCAAATATTTGCCCCTTAAAAAATCCAAACGATTCGAAAGGCTGAAAATGAAAAAGAAAATATTCTTTATAATTACCGTTGCTGTATTTTTTTCGGGATTAACGTTTGCCCAAAACAAGGGTACCGGTTTAGGTATTATTTTAGGTGAACCCACAGGCATTAGCTTTAAGCAGTGGACAACAACAACTACAGCTTTCGATGCTGCAGTTGCCTGGTCTTTTACGAACAAAGGCGCACTGCTGCTGCATGCCGACCATCTGTGGCATAACTTTGCTCTAATTCAATCCAACGTTCCGGTTTATTACGGAATTGGTGCAAGGGTTAAATTCAGAAAAGATAATACGAGATTGGGTGTAAGAATTCCTTTGGGGATTGCTTATCATCTGCAGGAAGCACCGATAGAATTTTTCCTGGAAGTTGTGCCGATTATGGATTTAGTGCCGGCAACCGAATTTAAATTCGCAGCCGCTATCGGAGGCAGGTATTATTTCAAATAAAAGCTTAGTTATTTTCAGCCGGGTCAATAAAATTGATCCGGCTTTTTTATTCATCAACTCCGAACAACTTTTCCCAATCTTCACTGTTCTTTAACCGGTCGATTAATTTTTCTTCTGCATTATCATCCCCGGCAGTAAACATTTGTCTGGCAAATTCTTCGCTTGTTATAACATTACACGAACACTTTCTCGCGAAATCAACAATGCTTAAATCGGACGAGACCACCACTAAATTCCTCCGGTTCTTACTATCTTCTATCTGTTTTCTTATTTTATCATCGGCTGTTTTGTTATCCGAATAAATTATTTTAGCAAATGAGAGTCGTATCGGATTGTTTTCATAACCGTCGAAGTGAAGAGTGACTTTAGCTTTTTTATTATGAAAGTAATCCTCTATTAAGAAAGCCAGCTTTTCCCTGCTGCTTTGTTTATCCTGCTGCTGCAGTTTCTGTAGCTTGCTGATTTTTCCTATTAAATTATTTCCGTCGATTATGTAATGCCGCATAATTTTATGATTACCGTGTATTAAAGAATTGATCCTGTTTTGTAATTTTCAAATCCTGCAATTGCGGTGCCTTAATTCTTATCTCGAACCTGTAGCCCTGGTAAGTACCAATCGGATTCCAGGTGAAGTTCATAATCCAGCAGTGCAAATCTCTCGAAACTCTTATTTGCGGAGCTACAAACTCATTTTGCTGCAAGTTGTAATTTCCCGTAATCGAAAATTTCCAGTTGGGTGTAAGGTTAAAATTCAAACTGCCGTTAATATTCGAAGAAATAAATTCATTTTCGGGAGTCGGTCGGCTTAAATTATAAGTGTACGAAAGTGTAATATCCCAGGGAATGGTGAAGTCGGGGTCTCTGTTAGTATAAAGTCCCTGGTAAACACTTCTGTTTTCCATATCAACAATACCGAACTCATCGCTGGTTGTTGCAGAAAGATTCCTTTCATCCGACTTTAACTTTTCGCCCGACAAACGAAGACTGGCGGTTAAATTAAAATTGGTCATCCTAAATAAACCTTTTCCTTCATCGATAAGGAATTTATTTACTCTGCTTGTTGTTCCTGCATAATCGTAAAGAGTAAAAGTATTAGAACCGGAAAAATCGAAGAAGTCGCTTATCTGGGTTCTGTAGCTTACTCTTAAATCGGAAAAATTAAGCGAATCAGCCGCAAAGTTGTATCCCATTCCAAGGTTAAAATTTAACAACTGATATTTTTCTTCTTTGTCTGTTGTGTCGGTCGGGTCAACACGGGTTTTCATTTCAAAAATGTTTCCCATCGAAAAAGATATTGCCGATACTTCCTGGCTTGATGGACCACCGTAAATTTCTCTTTCGTATTTGTTGTACTTAACTTCGGTACCGTCAGTCAGCCGGTACGAATCGTAATATCCCCAGCCGGGAGTAGAAAAATCGGGACGGTACGAATATGTAATGCTTGGTGTTACAGTATGACGGAAAGCCGAAATACCGGGAATGATAGAAGGAAACATCCCGTAAAATTTTGTTGAAGCGCTTATGCGCGTATCGAAGGTTCTTACAAAATTAATTTCGTTAACATCGTTTGTTACAACCGAATCTTCGCCGGTTGATGATGTGATTACAACTTTTTTGACTCTCTTGTTGTACCATCTTTCCTGGTAACTCAACTTCGGTGTTATGCTGAAATATCCGACCTTCGGCGAAAAGTCGAAAGTGAGATTGTGCCTTACGCCCGCTCTTATCTTCAGGTCGCCGCCTACTTTATTCCGCTGATTCTGGAATTGACCGTTATACGCAAATCCGAAATACTCGTACCACGAGCGTTCACCCGAGCCGAATTCACTCCTGAAAGGATAAACCTGCGACTGGGTAAAATTTATTGAAGGCAGCACTTCGTAAACATCATTCGTTTGTATTAACTGCCTCCGGTTGTAGTTTAATGTTAAACTACTTCCCGATTCTTCCCAGGTTTTTGAAAGCGTTGCGTTCGATATAATCTGATCGCGTAAAAGATCGTTGATATTTCCTACATTCCTGTTAAGATAGTTGGTCGAAACAAACTCAAGGTTCGCATCGAACCTTAATGTAGGCGTAATCGTTTGGTTATGATACCATCTTATCCGCCAGTCTTTCTGTTCGGAAAAATCGGGGTCTGTAGATTCGCCCTGTGTAAAATCGGAGAACGAACCTTCGATGTTACCTGTGTACGAATATCTTTTAGCATACCTGAACCTGCTTGTCAGTCTGAAACTTCCGCGTGTGTAATAATCTAATGTTAAGTTCACATCCATGTAATCGCTTATAGCCCAAAAGTAACCCATACGTGCAAGGTATGTTCCGTAAGTAGCGTCCTCACCGAACACCGGTGCAATCAACCCCGATCTTCTGCCGGACTGTAACGGAAAAACCGCAAACGGAAGCGGGATGGGAAACGGCACATCGCCGAAGTAAAGCCAAATCCATTCGGCAACTGCTTCTTCATCCTGGATAATTTTCATTCGCGGTGCTTCGAAATAGTAATGCGGACATTCCTTATCGCAGGTTGTATACCTTCCGTGCTTGATGAAGTAAGTTTTCTTATCAACCTTTTTAATTTTTTCACCGGAGTAAAATGTTCCTTCGAACTCGGTATTGGCAGCAGCCATTGTTCCCTGCCCAGTTTTAAAATTATACGTCATTGCTTTGCCCTGGTAACTTTCGCTGCCTTCAACCAGTACGGGTGTGTTAATCAGCTTTCCTCCGGCGGAATCGGAAAGTTCTCCTTCGGCTTTTATTTTGTTGTTGCTGAAATCTATATAAATGTTTGCACTGGTTATTTTCATGCTCTTATATTCTATCTTACCGTCTCCGAACATGTTCATCTGTTTCTCTTTCACATAAAAGATAAGCGAATCGGAAGCCGATGAATAGACAACGGTGTCTATATCTGATTTTTTTCTTACTTTTTCTTGAACCAGCGTATCGATTGCGGAAACGTTAAGCGTATCGGGGAATGATAGGTTTAAAGAGTCTGCTTCCTGCGCAGATGCAATGCGGAAAAATATTAAACACAAAATGGCTGTAAAGGAGAATTTCATAATTCAAAGATAAGAATATAAGAGAATTATGTATAGTGTTAATTGAAGACGAATTACATTCAAATAATGTTACAATAATTGTTGTGAGATGTCAGTGTAAATTAAAATCCATGAAAAACCAGTGCCGATGCACCTTTTATTCCCGCCTCGTTTTTTAGTTTAGCCGGAATAACTTTTATGCGGGATTTATTCGGCTTCATTACTCTTTCTTTTAACGACTCTTTTATCGAATCGAATAGCGGCTTGCCGAAACCCGATACTCCCCCGCCTATTATATACGTTGGAATGTCAAGCACATTAGTAAGTGAAGCAAGTGCTGCACCTAACTTTAAGCCGGTATCTTTTATTACTTGAATAGAATATTCATCACCTTTATCGGCTGCTTCTTTTATTTTTCTTGGAGTTAATAAATTGTAATTGTTATTTATGAGTTTAAACAGAAGCGGACTTTTTTTATTACGTAAATCTTTTTTTACTCTTTCTGTTAAATACTTATTACCGATATACGCCTCTATACAGCCGTAAGAACCGCAATTGCATTTTGGTCCTTTGTAATTTATAGAGATATGTCCAACTTCTCCTGCAGCGCTGAATTCGCCTCTGTAAATTCTTTTGTTCATTACTATGCCGCCGCCCACCCCGGTACCAAGAGTAATCATAATAAACGAATCGTATCTAACTCCGTTACCAAAAATCAACTCGCCTATTGCAGCAGCGTTTGCATCATTCTCAATGTAAACAACTTTTTCGAATTCAACACTTACGGCACGACCAATATTTACTTTGCCCCAGCCGGGAAGGTTCGGCGGATTTTCGACTGTGCCCTTAAGCGGATTAACAGTTCCCGGGCATCCGATTCCTATTCCTTCAATCTCAACTCCGCTTGCCAATAAAATATCGTGAATTCCTTTTTTAATATTTTCAATTACCTTTTGCGGTCCTTTTGAAGCATCGGTTGCAACTGAATGTTTTCGAATTATTTTTCCGTTTTCAGATACAAGCCCGAGTTTTATGTTCGTACCGCCAAGGTCAACGCCTACGGCGTATTTTGTTTTCGTTTTCATAAACTATGTTTTAGTTACCGTATTTTTTATAAGTCTGTTGCAAAACTAATACTTGTCACTCTGAATCACGACCTGCCTTCCGCAGGCAGGCTTGTCGGGATGAAGAGTCTCTACTTTGTTAAGGTTGAGATTCCCTGCCTAACGTCAGGCAGAAACTCAAAAGTACACAAAGTTCATTTTAATGCAGCAAGCGACTTATTAATTTTATCGATAATTATACCGGCAATACGCAATGCACGCAACCCGTCTTCGCCGGATACTACAGGTGTTTTATCGTTCAACACGGTATCCACAAAAAGCTCCAGTTCATACTTAAGCGCATTATGTTCTTTTTGTTCCGGCTGTTCGTACACAAGCCGTTTCTTTTTATCGCCAACTCCTATTTCGCCGAATGAAATATAACCTTCTTCAACTTCCTTATCTACCGGAAGCAGCCGGTACACTTCCGAAACTCCGGTTACGAAATCCAATGCTATATAACAATCCTGCTGAAAGATGCGCATCTTCCGCATCTTCTTTTGCGAAATGCGGCTTGCCGTAACGTTGGCAACGGCACCGTTCTCAAACTGAATTCTTGCGTTTGCTATGTCGATATTATCGGACACTACTGCAACTCCGCTCGCTTCTATATTTTTTACTTTGCTTTTAACAAAGCTTAAAATTATATCGATGTCGTGAATCATTAAATCGAGCACGACCGCAACATCGGTTCCGCGTGGATTAAACTGCGCAAGCCGGTCGGTTTGTATAAACTTGGGATCGGAAATATATTTCTCCATCGAAACTACCGCGGGATTGAAGCGTTCGATATGTCCAACCTGCAGTTTTAATTTTTTATCATTGGCAAGCTGAACGAGCATCTCCGCTTCGGTAATGGTTGCGGTAATCGGTTTTTCGATAAACACGTGCTTACCGTTTTGAAGAAACAAACTTGCAAGCTCGTAATGTGCGCTTGTGGTTGCGGCTATAGAAACCGCATCTACTTCGTTAATAACATCTTCGAGCGAATTAAAACTTTTAACATTAAACTCACCTGCAACCGATTCGGCAGCATCCCGGTCGGCGTCGTAAACTCCTGTAAGTTCACAATTATCTATCATCTTATACATCTTAGTATGAAGCTTGCCAAGATGTCCGGTTCCTATTACAGCTACTTTCAGTTTATCCATTATTTTTTCCTCGGAAGTTTAGCATAACCGATTATCTTTTCGTACCCACCAAAGTTCGGTTCATTGTAGTAAAGAAATATATCATATTCTTTTGTTGTATCCCATGTATTACCTTCAAGCACAAGCCAATCGTCATTAACAATTTTACCATCTTCCTCGTCGGCTACAACGTACTGGTAGTCGTAAATTCCTCTTCGCAACGGAAGAGTAATTGAATAGACACCCGCTTCTTCTTTTAATCTGTACTTTGGTGACAGCTTCCAGTTGTTAAAAGCACCTACAATATAAATGTCGCTGTAAACATCATCGGGCGGACGGATAGAAAAGGTAACATTCAAATAAGTTGCCTGCGGATTTTTGTAATCCATATAGAGTTTGTTTCCGTTTAAGTCGGGTGACGCATTTAAAAAGAAACGTGAGAATTCCAGTCCGTCTCTTTGGGCTTTAACATTTTTAGTATTAAAATAATTGAAGTCTCTTATATCAACCTGCCTGTACTCGTTACCGGCGGCAATATCGCGGGCAATAAATTCGAACTTCCGGTTAGCGTCCCACTTAAACTGCCGTTCGAGAGTGTTGTCGTTTCGTTTAACAACTATTGGATAATATTCTTTTCTATTCTCAATAATTTCAATTCTATCTACATAAGAAGGATAAAACTGTTCGGGCAGATAAAATTCTGTAGTAATATTAAACACTTTGGCAAGGTCTGTAGGCCAATAGGTTTTATCTTCAAGCTGGTCGCGCTTTAATCGTGCGTTCAGTTCAACTTCAGGTTTAATCACATAAAATCTTCCCGAAGCGTAAACGATTGATGTATCCTGCCTGTCGGTTATATAAAAAATCCATTTACCGGAAAACGGGAACTCGATATAATTATCTCTGTCGGGAAAAGAACCTTTGAAATGATAATCGGCATCTTCAACTGTAAAAGGCAGCCGCTCGAAATCAAAAAGAAGCAACTGGTTTTTATTTTGATTAAGCAGGAAAATATTATCGGTCGGTGTCCATCCTTTATCGCAGAAACGGAAAAGGATATTGAGTGTCGGTTCAAAGTCTGCCTGCACATCGAATTCAACAACAAGTTTCTTATCGGTGGTAATTACCGGAAGGGAAAACCTCTCACCCGAAGGATAAACTTCCAGACTTTTGATTTTTATATCCTGCTCCTGTGCGTAGAGTGTAAATGTGCTGAAATAAAACAGAAGAAGAACAAAATATTTAAACAAAGTATCCCCTTTCAGATATCAAAAATTTCTACACATTTAATTGAGCCGTAAGGAACGAATATCTTTACCATTTTTCCTTCGCGCATCGCCTCGAGCAAAAGCCCGTCGTCGAATGCGCTTACAAGTCGCCCTGTTTTAAAAACAATTTCATATACTGGTTGATTCGTGTTGGGATCGGTAGTTACACCGTAATTTTCGTTCATTGTTATGTTTAATGTTTGATTTAAATATTCCGTCCAGTCTATTCGCATTTAATTTTATCTCCTTCTTATTATAATTTTATTTTTGAATTAAAATATAGTGCTTTCGGTATAATTTAGCTATAACAATAAACCTGCATTGCGGGATTTTTAATTACGGATTCTTTTGCTGATTAGATTGAACAAACTAACATTTCATAAAAAAACCCTCACCATATATGATGAGGGTTTAATTACGACTAATAATAATTTGTCTTCTACAATTCCTTCAACTCATTATTCAGCTTCGTTACTGCTTCTTTTGCATCGCCGAAGAACATAAGTGTATTCGGGTAGAAGAACAGTTCGTTATCAATGCCTGCATAACCAACGTTAAGCGACCTCTTATTGACTACTACCGTCTTTGCATAATCAACATTCAATATCGGCATACCGTAAATCGGGCTGCTCGGGTCTTTTCTTGCTGCGGGATTAACAACGTCGTTAGCACCGATAACAATAACCACATCGGTATTCGGAAAATCATCGTTTATCTCTTCCATCGACAGCAGTTTTTCGTAAGGAACCTGCGCTTCTGCAAGCAGCACGTTCATATGTCCGGGCATTCTTCCCGCAACGGGGTGAATGGCAAATCTTACATTAACGCC
>JAJRSV010000082.1 GCA_024278655.1 Bacteroidota bacterium
ACTAACGATTATAATATTTTTATCGTAAGCATCAACGTAAAGATTTTCGCCGTACTGAATGGAAAGGAGAAAAGCCGGTTCGATCGGAATAAACATCAAAACAAAATCAAGCGAACCTTCATCGAACAGGTTTTGATATTTTTTATCTGATAATTCTTTGATATGCTTTTTAACAGAATTTATGAACGACTTAAGCTGCACGCTTTGTTCTTCTTCCGAATCAGCAGAGACAAATCTTTCGTAATTGGTAAGCGATACTTTCGAATCGATAATTATCTTTTTCCCTTCGGGCAGATTAACGATTACATCAGGACGCTTTCTTCCATCTTCTGTAGTAAATGATTCCTGCACGGTGTACTCTTCGCCTTTCCTTAAACCCGAACGTTCGAGAATTCTTTCGAGCTGTATTTCTCCCCAGTCACCCTGTGCTTTTGTATCGCCCTTTAATGCTTTTACTAAATTTTGTGCATCCTGGCTCATCTGCTGATTGAGTTCTTTAAGCATTTCAAGCTGTTGCCGGAGTGAGGCATTTCGGTCGATGCTTTCTTTTGTGTTCTGCTCAACTTTTCTTTCGAATTCCGTAATCTTCTCTTTTAACGGATCGAGTATTTCCATCAAGTTGTTTTTGTTCTGTTCGGTAAATTTGCTGCTTTTCTCTTCGAAGATTTTATTGGCAAGATTCTCAAACTCCTTAATGAACTTTTCCTGCAAATCTTCAATTTCACTTTTCTGCTCGGCAAGTTTTTCCTGAAGGTTATCGTATTCGGTTTTAAGAGAAGAAAGTTGTGAGTTGAGATTAATTACTTTTTCGCGTTCTTCGTTTAGATTCGTTTCCAGTTCTTTATTTGTTTCTTCGAGCAGTTTATTTCTTTCATCCAGCCGCCCGGTTTCACTTTTACTTTTTAGCGATTTAATGAACCAGCCAATTGAAATTCCAATTAATAAACTTGCAAGTAAATAAAGTGGATCCATCTTTTATAACTCTTTCACATAATATTGTTTTTAATATAAAGCAGTTGTTCTAATTATTCCAAACTCCCAACTTCCTTTTCAACTTCCTCAAGTATTTCACACGATTGAACAAGTTCTTTCATTTTATTATGATCGTTGTAAAGCGGTCTGTCGATATCAAGGAATTCAACATGCTTTCTTATAACTTCTTTAGCTTTTGCAACGCCCTTGCCTGTTTTATGATCGCGGAAATCAAGTGCCTGTGCGGCAGCCATAAATTCTATTCCCAATATACCATAAGCGTTATCCAAAATCTGCTGGTTTTTAAGTGCGGTATTCATTCCCATCGAAACAAAATCTTCCTGGTCAGCAGCAGCCGGAATGGACTGCATTGATGCGGGAGTGGAAAGAATTCTCTGCTCGACAATTAATGTATCGGCAGTGTACTGACTTAACATCAGACCGGAAAACATTCCAGCACCTTTTGTTAAGAAGGCGGGCAGTCCGACACTTAACGCCGGATTGTTAAGACGGTTCATTCTTCTTTCACTCATCACGCTTACCATTGTAACAGCTACACTAATCATATCCATCGGCAGTGAAACAGGTGAGCCCTGAAAGTTTGCACCTGTAAGTGCAAGTTTTTCTTCGGGGATGAAAACCGGATTATCGCCCACTCCGTTCAGTTCAATTTCTACTTGTTTGCGTGCATGTGCAACCGCATCGTGTGCAGCGCCTATTACCTGCGGAGTAGAACGCATCGAGTACGCATCCTGCACTTTATGTTTTATCTTGCCCGTTTGCAAATCACTTCCGGCAATGCATTTGCTTATAGAACGTGCACTCCTTACAGCACCGGGGAACCCTCTTAAAATATGCAGCCGTTCGTCATAAGGTTTCATGTTAGCGTGCAGTGCTTCCAGACTCATCGATGCGGCAATCTCTGCCTGTTTAAGCCACCGGTTAATATCGTAAAGCTGAAGTGCACTTATTGCGGTTATAAAGTTGGAGCCGTTTATTGTTGCCAATCCATCGCGTGCATGTAAGCCGGGCACTTTTATTCCCGCTTTTTCGAATGCTACTTTGCCGGGTAATCGTTCGCCGTTATAGAATGCTTCGCCTTCGCCCATTAACAGCAATGCTATTTGAGACATCGGAGCTAAATCGCCGCAGGCACCAACCGAACCTTTCTGGCAAACAACGGGAATAACATTTTTGTTCAGCATTTCAATTAGTGTTAAGGTTATTTCGGGTCTTACACCCGAGTTACCGTGCGCGTGAACATTTATTCTTCCTGCAATTGCACCGCGAACATGTTCAATAGGCATCGGCTCGCCGATTCCCGCCGAATGATTGTAGATAAGATATTTCTGAAACTCTTTAACTTGTTCGTCAGTTAACACAACTTCCGAAAATTCACCGATACCGGTGTTAATGCCGTACATAATTTCTTTTGCTTTAATTTTTTCTTCCAACATCGCACGGCAGGTTTTTATTCTCTCAACAGCTTCGTTGCTTAATTCTACCTTTTCGTTAAAGCGTGCTATTCTTACCAATTTTTCTATGGTCAATCAGGAACCATCAAGAACGATAGACATTAATTCCTCCGTAGTTTAGATGAAATTTTAATATCGAAATTTAAGAATAGATGTCGAGAAAAAAGAGGATTTATCAGGAAAGTTTTTAATGAAGAAGAACTGCCGGAAAATTATTTGTCCGCATATTTATCGAACTTAATATCCCACTCCATTACGCTCTCCAGAATAAGTATACCGTTTTTAATGAATGGATCATCTTTAAGAGTAATTCTTATTTCGCTTTCGTTCTCTGCCACGTAAATCATCACAATTCTGTCGTAGTGAACAATCGGTCCTGACATAAGCACTTTTCCCTGCTTAAATAATTTGTTTATAAATTCTTTGTGTTCTGCCCAGTAATTTTGCTCTTCGCATTTTTTATTTTCTTGCCAGTTAGGACCCGGATCGCATAACAGTATAAAGTTCTTCTTCATTCGGATGTCTCAATCAATTTAGTTTGTATTTTTTAACCGCACGTTTTTCGTTCTGAACTTTCTCCTTATTCATCATCTTGCGAATCTTTTCGGAGTTTTCTCTGCTTGTCCTGTATTTAATTGCTACCGACCGGTCATCATATTTTTTTGATAACACTTCTGCTATAGAATGAATGTTTGCAATTAGTTTGTTTTCTTCTATCGGTAAGTTCACTTCTTCTTCAACATAAGATTTTTCGATAACGTTTACTAATTTTGTTTTCAGCTTCGAAATATTAATGCCTTTGCTTGCAGAAATAATTACACCATCGGGATACCTGTTACGTATATAAGCTATTTTACTTTTATCTTCGATTGCATCTACTTTATTGAATACCTTAATGTCAATCTTTGTGGCGCTGCCGAACTCCTTAAGAGTTTCATCGACGACTTTAAGCTGGTCTTCATAGTAAGGATGCGACATATCGATTATGTGAAGAATTATATCGGCATCTCTCACTTCGTTAAGCGTGCTTTTGAATGAAGCAATTAAATGAGGAGGAAGCTTACGGATAAATCCAACCGTATCGCTTATTAATACTTTTTGTTTGCTGTTCAACTCCATTGCGCGGGTTGTGGAATCTAAAGTAGCGAAGAGTTTGTCTTCGGCAAAAACATCGGCACTTGTAAGTAAGTTAAACAAGGTGGATTTGCCTGCGTTGGTATAACCCGCTAAAGATATGCGAACATAATTTTTTCTGCCGCTGCTTTGTGTTGCCCGCTGAGATTCTATCTTTTTCAATTTATCTTTCAGATGACTGATTCTGTTGCGAATCAACCGTCTGTCGGTTTCAATCTGTGTTTCACCGGGACCCTTCGTTCCGATTCCGCCGTACTGTTTCGAAAGGTGAGTCCATGCTCGCGTTAATCTCGGAAGCATATATTCGAGCTGTGCAAGTTCCACCTGCGTTTTTGCTTCTTTGGTTTTTGCACGAAGCGCAAATATATCAAGTATCAGTCCGCTGCGGTCGAGTATTTTTTTGTTGAACAGCTTTTCCAAATTTCTTACCTGAACGGGTGTAAGGTCATCATCAAATATTACGATGTCGATATCGTTAAACTCAACAAGCTGCGCAAGCTCTTCCGCTTTTCCTTTGCCGATATAGTAAGCGGGATCGAAACGGTTTTTCGATTGAACTATTTTGAAAACAGTATCGGCGCCCGCAGTGTTGGCAAGTTCCTCCAGCTCCGAGAGATGCTCTTCGGTTAAATCGCGGCTTGCCTCCCTCGGATTAATAGCAACGAGCATTGCACGCTCTTTTGTTTTTTTAGGTATTTCAATCATTCTTTTATTTCTGCTAATTCTTTTTTTGCACTTCTTGCAATTGTCATTTCAATTATTGCTAATATAAACGCGGCAAGTAGAAAGTACCGCCACAATTCGGAACCGAATCTTGCCTGAAGAATAACTTCCGAAATATTTTCGCTTAAGTCAATATTAATGTACGAACCGCCGAATCCAATCTCACTCAAATATGAATCAAAGCCGTCAGCATCAATATACTTTGTTACCGATTCGGCAGGATCGAAATTAACGCTTATCGATTCCAAAAGTTTCTCGCCCGAAAATATCTTATAAATTCCCGCTTCATACGTATTAGAATATGAAATGAATTCCGTTGTTCCCTCGCTGCTTATGTTGATGAACTCTTCCTCTTTGTTCGGTTTAACTATTTTAATCTGAGGCAGGGTCATTTCCGAAACATTTATGTTCATCGGTTCGCCGGCAAGGTATTCCGCCCCTTTATCTTCGCCTGAAGAAAGATAATATGCCGACTTGTAAACCAACGGGGCAAAAATACTTTTTAGCGGAAAATCACTCCACTTTAAAACCGGAGCGGTATTAAACAACAGCAGTTTGCCTTTACCTTTTTCGTATTCACTTAAAAACGACGAACCGTCAAGCAATCCGATAACTGTTTGCCCGCTTCCGGAAGGTTTTACTTTATAATACGAAAATATTTTGGGCGACTCTATTTCCTTCTTCTTATCTCTGAAAATATTCTGAAATACCGGATGGTTAAAATCAACCCGGTTAAAATCGACATACAAATTTGAATTTACACCGGCTCGTACCAATTGTAATTTAACCGGCGGCAGCAATTTGCTAATCGAGTTTTTAAATGCCGCTTCATCAAACTCCGATGCCGGAAAAATAACAACTCCTTTTTCCTGGCTAATAAAATCCTCTATCTTTTTCTGTGCATTTACAAAATCATTTCCTACTATGAAAAGCACATCAATATCATCGAGTTGCGAGGTGCTTAATTGCTGCAGTTTCTTTTCACTTATTTTAAGTTCTCCGTCGGTGTTTCCGGAAAGCAATGCAAGCTTTAAAAACTTTATATCGGCTTTGCTGCCGTAAGCCAACATCACTTTAATTTTTTCCGGAATGTAGAAGGTCGTGTATCTGTAGTTATCATTAAGAATATCGTCATCTTCAATTTCCGCAACGGCATCAGTAAATCCTGTTGAGTTTACATCCGCATCAATTTTTACCGAACCGGTTTCGCCCGGCTGTAGATTGATGCTTTGCTGTGCCGACCTCTCGCCGTTTAAGAATAACGATACAACCAGATTATCCGCCGGTTCGTTCGAATAGTTTGTTACTTCGGCTGAAAACTTTACAGGTTTGTTTTTTTCGAAGATCTGAGTTTCAACCTTAAATTCATTCACTCCCAAATTAAACACATCTCTTCCCGAAAAGTTAAATGTATACAGCCGCACCTTTTCATCGAGCAGTTTGCTGAGATCAGTTATGTTGTTTTTATCGGCTATCCTGTTTTTCTGAAAATCGGAAAGCAGGTAAAGTTCCTTATTAAAATTTTTAGATTGAGAAATTATTTCAGAAGCTCTTATTACCGCGTCATTAATTGTTCCTGTAGCATCCGAAATA
>JAJRSV010000083.1 GCA_024278655.1 Bacteroidota bacterium
GATGAATTTCAGTGGCTGGTTGAAACCGCAAGTTTAAATCGCATCGACATTATCTGGCTCGAAAAAGAAATAGATAATTATTACAACCTGATAAACATAAGTTATTAGGCACTTGCCGTTTATTCATTCGAATAAAATTTTTAGAGGAACAATAAAATGAAAAATATAAAATTTATAAGCGGATTAATCACAGCAATATTATTCGCTGCTGTTTTACCGGGAACGTCAAACAATCTGTATGCACAAAAGGATGATAACGTTACAGACAGAGTTGAGATTGTTACCGACGGAAATACACGAACATTACACGAGAACGGCAGTATAGAACTCGCCACATACGAAAGAGTTATTAAGAAAAGCGAAATAAAATTCGGTGCTGCTGCTACAAACGAAATAAATTACCGGGTACCTGTGTCATTCAGGCAAACTGCTTTTGAAAGGGGAAGCAAATTCTGCAGAAGCAAAAAGCTTGAATGGAAAACGAATTTAGATTATGGCGAAGGTAAGGAGAACAGGAGCCATACTACATCGGTTTGTAAAGTAAATTGATCCGTTTTGATCAATCTGTTTTAAACTTTTCTTCAAATACATCTCTTATAATAGTTTTCACTATTTACATATTCCGTATAATTTATTACTTTCATCATTGAAAATAAGATTTTTTTCTCCGAGTTGAATATCTCTAAGTCCCATCCGGTTTGGGATATGAGGTTCAACCGATAGGGTAAGACCGGAAACGGGTTTGCCTGCCGGTTCGGCTTTAAAAGCGGAACGTTTTGCAAAGGAGAGCTTAATAGAATTTTACTATAGCCCCGTACGCAAAACGGGGCTTTTTTTGTTTTATTAAAACAGAGGAGTACAAAATGTCTGAAATACCTAAAAGATACAGGAAGTTTAAAGAAGATTATCCCGCGGTTGCGGAAGCTTACGAATCGATGGGCGATGCTGTTCATAATGCAGGTCCTTTGGATGAAAAAACAAGAGCATTGATTAAGCTTGCAATATCAACAGGTGCACGATTGCAGGGCGCCGTTCATTCGCACGCGCGTAAAGCTGTTAAAGCCGGAGCTACAAAAGAAGAGATGCGGCAGGTTGCATTGCTTGCTTTGCCTACAATCGGGCTTCCTTCGATGATGGCTACACTTTCGTGGATCGATGATATAATCGGGGACGAATAAATGCTTCAGCTTTTCGAACTGTTTTTATCTTTCATCAAAGTGGGGTCGTTTTCTTTCGGCGGAGCTTACTCATTAATCCCGCTTATCGAAAGGGAAGTGGTTCAAAATCATAGTTGGTTGAGTCAGGATGAGTTCCTGAAAGTGCTCGGAATGGTTGAAGTTTTTCCGGGTGCTATTTCCATTAAGTTCGCTACATACACGGGTTTTAAAGTTGCAGGCATTCCCGGTGCAATAGTTGCTAACTTCGGTAACTTTTTAATGCCTGCCGCCATAATAATGATTGCCGCATACTTTTACACTAACTACGAGAAAAATGATATCGTTCAAAAAGTGTTTACCGGAATTAAGTTTGCCATCATAGGAATGATTGCAGCAATTATGTATCAGTATGCCGTTAAGAGTTATGTTGATTTTAAAACACTGATTTTTTTACTGCTCGGTGCAGCGTTGATTTTCTTTTTCAAACTGCATCCTGCTTTCGTTGTAATCATTGCAGGAATTTTAGCCGTATTTATTCTTTAATATTATTTTGAAAATGTTAACAGACAATTTTAACAGAGTCCACGATTATCTAAGGATATCGCTTACCGATAAGTGTAATTTCAACTGCGCTTATTGTAATCCCGATAGTTCTAACTACATAAAATTATTACGAGAAAACATTCTTTCGTTCGATGAGCTGTTAAGATTAATCGGAATATTCGGAAACGCGGGCGTTAAGAAAATACGTTTTACCGGCGGCGAACCGTTAGCGCGTAAAAATGTATTTGAGTTTTTTCTTCAGGCAAGTAAGCTTAAAACAAAGTTTAATTTTGAATTCGCAATTACAACCAACGGCTCACTGCTCGAAGGGAACGTAAGTAAGCTGAAGGATGCGGGAATTGATAAACTTAACATTAGTCTCGATTCGTTAAACAGCGAAAGGTTTTACCGTATAACAAAGCAGGATAAACTGGATGCGGTATTAAGTTCGATTAAAGAAGCAAAGCAAACAGGGTTTAATCCTTTGAAAATTAATACAGTTGTGATGAAAGGAATTAACGATGACGAGGTTACCGACTTTGTTGAGTTTGCAGTTATAAACGATTTGAACATTCGCTTTATCGAGTTCATGCCGTTCGGAAATAATGCCTGGACTTCCGATGCTTTTATTTCGTGGCAGAACATTAAGAGTAAAATTGAAGAAATGTATGAATTGATTCCGGTGAATACCAACCCGCACAGTGTAGCCAAAGATTTTAGCATTAAAGGAATGCCCGGCAAAGTAAGTTTTATCAGTTCCATCTCCGATCATTTTTGCAGCAGTTGTAACCGTTTACGGATTACTGCAAACGGGAAGTTGAAATTGTGCCTTTTCACAAACGGTAAAAACGAAATTGATTTTAAAATGCTTTTAAATGATGATTCACTTAACGATGATGATATCTTAAATATCATTTCTGATACATTAAAACTTAAATCGGAAAAGCATCCTCCGGTTAATGAATTACTGACTTACGAAGAAAACAACATGTTAAGCATAGGCGGATGATGGCAGAAAAATTATCACATACAAACAGCGAGGGCAAAGCGCAGATAGTGGATATAAGCGAAAAGAATGTAACGCTTCGCACTGCGCGGGCATACGCCGAAGTGAGAGTCTCCGAAAAAGTGATGAAAGCAATTAAGGAGAACAACGTTAAAAAGGGCGATGTTCTTACAGTTGCAAAAATTGCCGGAATACAGGCGGGTAAAAAAACTGCGGAACTTATTCCTTTGTGCCATAACATTCTTATTAATAAAATTGATGTTGAACTCAAGCTGAATGAAGAGAAGGAAATAGTTGAGATAAATTCATTTGCAAAAACCGAAAGCAAAACCGGAATCGAAATGGAAGCACTTACTGCAGTTTCGGCTGCTGCACTTACGGTTTACGATATGTGTAAAGCGCTGGATAAATCGATGGTAATATCGGAAATAAAACTCGTTTCGAAAACAGGCGGAAAAAGCGGCGACTATTCATTAAAGATTGAAGAATAATTAAGGAGCACAAAATGGAAAATAACCTTGTAAATGTTGCTACGGAAAGAAAGGGAGAAAAAGAAAATACTGTCGGAAGGGTTGTTGCAATTTCAATCAGCAGGAAAAAGGGAATTCCGAAGAGCAATGTAAACTCTGCAAAGCTGATTGAAAACCACGGTATAGAGGGAGACGTGCACGCAGGTAACTGGCACAGACAGATTAGCTTTTTAGCAATCGAAAGTATAGATAAAATGCGTGCAGGAGGACTGCCTAACTTACGCCCCGGCGCCTTTGCCGAAAATATTACAACCGAATTTTTGAACGTTCCCGCTTTCGATATAGGTACGAGAATAAAAATCGGCGAAAGCTCCGAATTGGAAATAACTCAGATAGGAAAAGAGTGCCACGATAAATGCGCAATCTATTTTAAGGTTGGCGATTGTGTAATGCCGCGCGAAGGCGTGTTTGCAAGAGTAATTAAATCGGGAGAGATTAAAGTTAATGATAGAATCGAAATCCTGAACCGGGAAGAAACCCCTGAATGAATGTATGCTTGAATGACTGAATGGTTTTAAATTTAAATCATTCATCCATTCAATCATTCTATTCTCATTAGTTAATATCTAAAATGATAGCTATATATTAAGAAACATAGAAAAGATTACAGAAGTGAAATCGTTTGAAGAAGCATCGCGTATAATAGAGGAAGAGTTCAATAAAATAACTCTTGATATCGAACCGGTAAAGTTAGAGAATGCTTTACACCGCACACTTGCAGAAGATGTGGTTGCCGATGTCGATCTTCCGCCGTTCGATAACTCGGCAATGGATGGAATAGCCGTAAAGTTTAATGAGCAAATAAAAGAGTGGAATGTAATCGGTGAAATTCCAGCCGGAAAATACCAGGAGTATGAATTGGACGAACATTCCGCTGTGAAGATAATGACCGGGAGCCGTTTGCCGGGATTTTGCGATACGGTAATTCCCGTTGAAGACATCGATGTAAACAATAGCACCGCAGTTCTGAAAGAGAACGTACGCTATGTAAAAGGAATGAACATACGGAAGCAGGCAAGTGATTTAAAAAAAGGTGAAGTATCGATAAGTAAAAATACATATCTGTTGCCAAGGCATCTTGCAACAGCGGCTTCGTGCGGTAAAGATAACTTACTGGTTTATAAGCCGCTTACTTTTGCAGTACTTGCTACCGGCGATGAATTGATTCCGGTTAATGAAGTACCGGTTGGTGACAAAATAAGAATTTCGAACACATACTCGCTATTGGCTTCGGTTGAAGAAATAAATATGAAAGCAGTGAATCTCGGGATTGTTAAAGATGATAAAAATATTTTGCTGGAAAAAATTGATAATGCATTGAAAAGTGATATTGATGTTCTTATTACAACAGGCGGTGTCTCGGTAGGAGAGTTTGATTTTGTAAAAGACGTTTTCGAAGGGTTGGGCGTTGATGTTAAATTCTGGAAAGCGTTTATAAAACCCGGCAAACCAATAGTGTTCGGTGTTCATGAAAAAGATAAAAAGAAAAAACTTGTTTTCGGACTGCCGGGAAATCCTGTGTCGAGTCTGGTTAATTTCGAAATATTCGTTCATGATAACATTAACAGGTTATATAATCAACCGTTGCGCGAAAGGGTAAAAGCCGTACTGATGAACGACCTGAAGAAGAAAGATAACAAACGGCACTTTATGAGAGGCATACTTTCGGTTAATGATAAAGGTGAGTACGAAGTAAGTTCAAAGTTCAGTCAGTCTTCCGGTAATCTTGTAGAGATGAGCAGGGCGAACTGCTTAATTGTAATTGAAGAAGGAATTCATAACCCCGTAAAAGGAACTGTTGTAAAATGTATAAAGATGTAACTGGAATAATATTAGCAGGCGGCAAGAGCACCAGGATGGGTGAGAACAAAGCGCTTATGAAAATAAGCGGTATTACGTTTATCGAACGCGTAGCTAACCTGATGAAGTCTATGTTCGAAAATGTTATGCTTATTACAAACACTCCCGAAGAATATGAATTTCTTAACCTGCCCGCTTATAAAGATGTTTATGCTTACAAAGGTCCGTTGGCAGGTATTCATTCCGGACTTTACCATTCAACAACCGAAAAGAATTTTATCATCTCGTGCGATATCCCTTTGATGACAAAAGAAATGATTGAATACATAATTTCATTCAAAACCGATAAACCGGTTACAATTTGCAAAGCAGATGGATTTATTCAACAACTTGCGGGAGTGTACTCAAAATCAATTTTAGATGCGGCAGAAAAATTACTGAAAGAATCGATTGAAGAGGAAACACGCGACAAGTTACAAACCAAAAGAAGATGCAAAGTCCTTTCACTAATCGATATAACAGGTGCCGAAATTATAAATGCCGAAGAACTTCCATTCTATAAAGAAGGTACATTCTTTAACATGAACCGTCCCGAAGATTACAGTAAAGTAACGGAAATCATCTCACACAACTCTTTTTAGTCGTATTGTTGGTAACAATTATTTAACATTCTCTTAATAATTAGTTTAATTTCGGGTGAACATTATTTTTTATGTTTAAACACCAATTACAAAATCATTTTTACGGAGTTTAAATGTTCAAACGACTGTTTACAATTCTTTTTATCATTAGTTTGCTTACAAATACTTTCGCACAGGACAAAAAGGAGAAGGGAAGCGAAGGTAAATTCAGCGGATATATGTTCGGCGATTATTATTACTTTATCGATAATCACAAACCCGAACTTAAAGACCAGCGTGGTTTCTGGTTCAGACGAATATACTTTACCTACGATTACAAAATAAACAAAGACTTCTCTACAAGGTTACGACTTGAAATGAGTAACGAGTTTAACTTTGAAAAGGCGAAGACAATCGTGCCTTTCATAAAAGATGCATGGCTTAAGTACAAGTTCTCAAAGCAGGCGGTAATCCTGGGTATTCAACCGACTCCAACGTGGGAAAAATTAGAAAAGATTTGGGGATACCGTTTGCTTGAAAAAACTCCGCTGGATTTACAAAAGTTCGGTAGTTCCAGAGACTTCGGTGTTGCTATGAAAGGTAAGCTGGACAAGAAAGGTATCTTTGAATATCATGTTATGTTCGGTAACGGTTCGAGTAATAAGCAGGAAATTGATAAAGGTAAATCGGGAATGCTTGCCGTATCTTTTAACCTTACAAAGTCTGTTCTCTTTCAGGTCTATGGTGATTATGCAGATAATGAGGGTGAAGCCGATTGGTACACTCTGCAGGGATTTTTCGGTTATAAAATTGACCGGTTTAGTCTCGGAATGCTCTATGCGTTTCAGAACCGAAAAAACAATGCAGGCGAAACTACCGGGATGAATGTTGCTTCAATATTTGCTTCGGGTGCTGTTTCGGAAAACTTCACTTTAATTGGCAGAGTAGACAGAAAGTTCGAACCGAATCCGGACGGCGACAGAATACCTTTTATTCCGTTCGACCCGACTGCACCGTACACATTTTTCATTTTAGCTGTCGACTGGCATCCGGTTAAAGAGGTGAAAATGATTCCGAATATTGAATACACTGCTTATTCTGAAAACGACAGAGGATTTACCCCGACAGACGATATAATCGGAAGAATAACTTTTTACTGGGAATTCTAAGTTTTCCGCCTAAACTTAATCTTCTGTAAAATTAATGCTCTTCGTTTGAAGAGCATTTTTTTTTGCAATTGCTATCAAAAAAATCAATAAATTTGCACATTATTTTTATCGTCTGTTAAGGAATAAGCTATAAGAATTAAATCTTCCAAAATATTTATTCTGTATGACTAACAAGATAGCTTTAATCTGGTTATTAGTAATAGTTAAAATAACTTTAGCTCAGGATTCAATTGATTCGGTTTATGTTGAAACCGGTACCAACGAAACGGAGGAGGAAATTGTAAACGACCCTCCCGATCAAATGATAATTCAGTTCAGTTACTTACGCGGCGATTTAATTCCACATGCAAAAGAAGTGTTAAACGTTGAAGGGAAAAGCCCGTCCGAATATAAAATACTTTTAGGATGGCAGCAGTATTCAAAAAAAGTTTGGGATAATTATCATTCCTACCCGCGGTTAGGATTGTTTGCCGAGTACTTCGATACGGATTTTGAAGATGTGCTTGGTCATGGTTATTCGGCAGGATTGTTCTTTACATATTTCTTCGGGCTGCCTTCGGATTTTAATTTTATCATTCAGGGCGAAGCGGGCTTAACATATCTTACAAAACCATACGACAGGGAAACTCATCCTGAAAATATGTCGTACAGCACAAATTTTAATTATACATTGTTTATAAGCGCTGGCATTAACGTTCAGTTATCAAAGTGGTGGGAACTTCAGTTTTTAATTAGCATGAATCACAAATCGAACGCAGCATATCTTGAACCGAACGGAGGAATCAACTATCCGGCATTGAGTATGGCTTTGGGTTATGTATTAAACCCGGTTGATTTTCAACCCATTCCGGGTAAAGACCCCTATCTCACTTCGCCTAAAAAGAAAAGATGGGATATTGCCGTTACAGGTGGAATTTCTTCGATGCCTTATCCGAAACCGGGACAGGCAGGAATGGTTAGTCTTTCTGTTTTAAGAAGCATTCAGGTTGCAAGACTAATTGCAGTAACCGGCGGTGCCGAAATCGAATACAACGGCAGGGCAAAGAAACTGATGTAAGAATATTACACGGATATAAACTCAAGTTACTGGCGCGCTTCGGTGCAGCTCGGTGTTGAGTTTTTACTTGAGAGAACAATATTCGGTGTTCAACTCGGCGTGTATTTTTACCGTGAGTATGTTGAAGGTGATGATATTTACCAGCGTTATTATTTAGTTTATAATATTTTCGAACACATCTATGCAGGAATAAACTTCAAAGCTTACGGTCATTTTGCCGATCATCTCGGTTTGAAGTTTATATATTCTTTCTGATATTACCTGTATATTTATCCATCGGCGTGTTAGCTTGATTTCAAACGTGAAAAAAAGTAATTTTATACAAAACAATAAGTGAAACGTTTATGTTACGAGTAGAAAAAGAACTAAAGGATATAATTTCAGCTATTCCGCCGAAATTCAGAATCATAATTTTGGAATACGCCAAATCAATTAAATCCCGTGCCGATAAAGGTGAACTTAGTGATACGGAATACCTGGAAAAAATACCGGGTATGGTGGATTCGATAATAAGAGAGTCGAAGACTGATAGAAGTAAGTATTCAGATAAATTAGATTGGTGATGTATAAACTGATCTATTCACCTCAGGCACAAAAGGATGCCAAAAAATTTGCCTAATCAAATCTTAAACCAAAAGTAGAAGAATTATTAAAAATTATTGAAAGAAATCCGTATGCATTCCCGCCTTCTTTTGAATTTCTTTCCGGAAAACTTACCGGTTTCATATCGAGAAGAATAAATAAACAACATCGTTTAGTTTACGAAGTGATTGAAGACGAAAAAATAGTTAAAGTACTAAGAATGTGGACCCATTATGAGTGATTTGTTTTGTTGTTTTGTCCAAGTCTAAGCGAAGCTAATGGTTGAAATTCTAAATGCAAAAGTATTTGGAACTTCGAAATTGAAAATTGGAATTTATTTGAAATTTGATAATTGTGATTTGTAATTTAAGCTAGTACGCCCGGAAGGATTCTTCCGAAGGAATGCCTTTGGCAGAACCCTCAACCTGCTGCTGTAAATCGTGTCTTTGGCAAATCTAACACATTTAAGGTTAAAATTACGAATTACGCTTTACGTATTCCGAAACGGGATTCGTAACCGATTAACGCTAAACGAATGATAAAACGGTTACGGTAACGAAGCCCGTATCGATTATCGGTTACGTTTAGCGTGTCGTTGGCAAATCTAATACATTTAAGATTAAAATTACGAATTACGTTCTACGTATTCCGAAACGGGATTCGTAACCGATCAACACTAAACGAATGATAAAACGGTTACGGTAACGAAGCTTGTATCGTTTATTGGTTACGTTTAGCGTGTTGTTGGCAAATCTAATACATTTAAGATTA
Organism: Bacteroidota bacterium; assembly: GCA_024278655.1. Classification (GTDB taxonomy): domain Bacteria; phylum Bacteroidota; class Ignavibacteria; order Ignavibacteriales; family Ignavibacteriaceae; genus BMS3ABIN03. The sequence continues at coordinate 9,236 of JAJRSV010000083.1, forward strand.
AAATTACGAATTACGTTCTA
>JAJRSV010000084.1 GCA_024278655.1 Bacteroidota bacterium
AAGGCGACAGGGTTGTAATTGAAAAAGGCGGCGATGTTATCCCCAAAGTGGTAGCTGTTGTAATGAGTGCAAGGAAACCGGACAGTAAGCCGGTTCAGCCGCCGGAGAAGTGCCCGGTATGCGGTTCGCCGTTATTCAATCCGCCTGATGAGGTTGCGCTCTACTGCCAGAACACCGAGTGTCCCGCACAAATAAAGGGACGCATCGAACACTTTGCATCGCGCACCGCAATGGACATCGAAGGACTGGGCGAAGCATTGATTGACATTTTTGTAGATAAAGGATTCCTGAAAACTTATGCGGATATTTATCATCTCAAAGAAAAAAGAAACGAACTTGTTGCTATCGAACGCCTCGGTGAAAAGAGTGTTGATAATCTCCTGAATGCTATTGAAGAAAGTAAGAAGAAACCGTTCGATAAAGTTTTATTTGCTTTGGGAATACGATATGTTGGAGCAGGCGCTGCACGAAAATTAGCCGAACACTTTCGCTCAATCGATGCTTTGATAAATGCTTCGGAAGAGGAACTGACTTCGGTTTACGATATCGGTGAGAGAATAGCCAAGAGTATTAAGCAGTTCTTCAGCAAAAAAGAAAATCTTGATATAATTAAAAAGCTGAAGGAAGCAAAACTTAACTTTAAGCTGGAGGGACCGGAAAAGAAAGTTACAAAGGAAAACTTTTTTACCGGAAAAACATTTGTATTAACCGGTAAGTTGAATAATTTTACACGGGAAGAAGCAGGCGATAAGATTGTTGAGCTTGGCGGCAAAGTAACTTCGAGTGTAAGCAAAAGCACCGACTGTGTACTAGCCGGAGAGAAAGCCGGTTCCAAATTGACCAAAGCGGAAAAGTTAGGCGTTAAGGTTATCAACGAAGATGAATTTATAAAGTACTTAAAAGAAGCGGAACAGGAATAAAGTGTTAAAGGAAAGAGCAGCTAAATTTATAGTCCGACAAAAACTCCGTAAAAGCGAGTTCAGTCAGCAATCTTTTTCCGCAGTGATGGAGAACATTTCATCCGTTCTTATTTTAATGCCGGAAAACGAAGATGATTTTAAATACTCCATTGATGTGATAAGTTTTTTCGATAAGCTAAACAAAGAAATTAAAATATTAACATTCGATTACAGGGTTAGTCTGCTTCCGCTTAAGTTAAGAGGCAAAGTAATAGAACACGGAATAAAGGACGTAAACAAAATAGAATTACCGAATAAAAATTTAATATCGAGATTGCAGAAGAAAAACTTTGATGCTATAATCGATTTGAACAGAAGCGAACAACTTTTTTACAGTTACGTGGCTTTTCTGATAGATGCAAAGATAAGAATCGGATTTATGAAGAATTTTTCCGATAAAATTTATAACATCCAGATTGCAAACGATGAAACAAACCCGAAGATTTCTTACAAAAATTTCTTAAATTGTTTAGAAATGTTATAGGATTTTTCAATGGACTTCGAAATTAAGAGAAAAGACAATATCACGATTTTCAAGCTGAACGAAAAACGGCTTGATACAAACATATCCGGACTTTTGAAAGGCGAGTTTACACTTCTGCTAAAAGTAGAAGGCGCCAACAAATTCATACTCGATTTAAGCGAAGTTGAAAGCTGCGACAGTTCCGGGCTGAGCGCAATACTTGTTGCGAACAGAATTTTAAGCGCAAACGAAGGACATATGCGCATAGCCGCTCCTTCAGAGAAAGTGTACTCGCTAATTCAGATTACACAACTCGACCGTGTGCTGCCGGTTTGCAGTACTGTTGAAGAAGCTTTCGAAGATTTGAAAAAGTTAAATTAACCGGAAGTGAATTTTAACAAACTATTATTGAAGTGATATTACAAAAGCATCCCTTAAAACAACGGATGCTTTTTTTATAAGCAACCATAATTAGGGTTCACTTGCACGCAACAACTTTAGATTACATAATAATCGTTTCGTTCCTCATCGGCATTGCGCTTTTCGGGGCTCTTTCGGGAGGCAAGCAGCGAACGATTAACGATTACTTTCTCGGTTCCAAACAGGTACCGTGGTGGGTTGTCTGCTTTTCGATTGTTGCTGCCGAAACGAGCACTTTGACTTTTATTTCAATTCCCGGACTCGCCTACTTAACCAACATGAATTTTCTCCAGGTTACATTCGGTTACCTGATTGGCAGAATTATAGTTGCAACGGTTTTCCTTCCCGCTTACGATAAAGGGGAATTGAAAACGGCATATACTTATCTCGAGGAAAGGTTCGGCGGCAAAACCAGATCGGCGGCTTCGGTTGTTTTTATATTAACACGAACTGCGGCTGACGGTGTTAGGTTGTTTGCAACGGCAATACCGCTTTACTTAATTTTGGATATCGATCCCGCCCTTGCAATAATAATGATTGCAATCATCGCGCTTGTTTACACTTACACCGGTGGATTGAAAGGCGTTATTAAAGTAGATATGGTGTTAATGTTTCTGTATCTCGGAAGTGCATTGCTTGCGGGAATCTATCTGCTAAATCTGTTACCCAACGGCTGGCAGACGGTTGTGGAAAGTGCTTCTGCAGAAGGCAAATTTTCCTTTATCAATCTCGGTTTCGAAAACGGCTTTGCCGGATTCTTCAGCGATCCATACACATTGTTGGGCGGAGTAATCGGAGGTGCGGTTTTATCTATGGCTTCGCACGGAACCGACCAGTTAATTGTTCAACGGTTACTTGCAACGAAAAATCTTAAAAGCGCACAAAAGGCAATTATAGGAAGCGGAGTGATTGTCATTTTTCAGTTCGCGGTTTTTTTATTGTTGGGTGTAATGCTTTACGCTTACTACGGCGTTACTAATATGAAATCGGATGAGGTGTTTCCGAAATTTATAATTGAGGTGCTGCCTTCCGGCATAACGGGAATTATAATTGCGGGACTGTTTGCCGCAGCTTTGTCAACACTTGCCGGCTCGATGAGTTCTTTATCTTCTTCATCGATGATTGATCTTTACACTCCGTTGTTCGGAAAAAATCTTGACGAAAAAAAGAAGCTTCGTATTTCGCGATACATAACTATTCTTTGGGCTGCGCTCTTAGTGCTCTCTGCAATGATATTCAAAGAAAGCTCACGCGCAGTTGTGGAAATTGCATTAAGTATAGCTTCAATTACTTACGGCGGATTGCTTGGTACGTTTCTGTTAGGACTCCTCTTCAAAAAGGTAAAACTAAACGAAGCTTTAATTGGTTTTGCGTCGGGCATTTTCGTTATGATATTCGTTATTTCCTTCACGGGTATCGGATGGACGTGGTACACACTAACAGGTGTAATTGTTACTTTATCTGTTGGATGGATAACTACTCTATTGAAGAAGTGAAGCGAATAAAATCGATTAAGAGTTTATAACAATGATTGGTTTACCGCGGCGAAGCGAAACGGAGACGGGTCATTTATTAATAGTAGTCATTCGTGGTCATTTATAGTCATTGATTGTCATTTGTTGTTATTTAGAGCAAGCATCCCTCTCCTTGGCAAGTTGAAAATCCCGCTATGCGGGGGAGAGGAACACAGGGTGAGGTCTGCCGGAACAATATAAAACATTGTTACATTGGTAGAATTTTAGAAGTGCGAAACCGCCAACCGCAAAAGTGCTAAAACGCAAGCGTGCACTCTTGCTTAAGCTATCTTTTTAATAACGAACACCCATCATCCCTACCAAAGGCAGGCAGGGATTTTAGATTTAAGAAGTTTTCTATCTTTTATCTTTTTACTTTTGTCTTTAATCTTGCACAATAGACTGTTCCTATGGATCTTTCGGCTTGTGCGTGTTTCACTTTTTCACGGCAGTTCCCTGCCGTGTTACAAATAGTTCGTCTCTACGAGACTATTACAAAATCCCAATTTTCAAAAAACAAAACTCAAACAAGTTCCAACAAACAATTACTAATTATCAAAACAATTAATATTGAAGATTAACGCCGTAGGCATGAAATGTTGGTAGTAAAAGAGAAAGAAAAAAAAGGGGAAACCCCGGCGGGGTGAAATGTTTTTACCGCAAGAGCACAGAAGCTGACATTACGATAATGCAACAATGCAAGTGAGGATACCTGCCATTCGTACATCCCTCTCCTTGATAAGTTGAAAATCCCGCTATGCGGGGGAGAGTGACACAGGGTGAGGTCCGCCGGAACAATCTAAAACGTTGTTACATTGTTAGAATTTTAGAAGTGCGAAACCGACAACCGCAATAGTGCTAAAACGCAAGCGGGGTCGCTTGCTTACGCTTTTTTAGAATATCGAACACCCATCAACGATTTTAGATTTTAGAAGTTTTCTATCTTTAATCTTTTTACTCCTGCCCACCGAATCCCGACTTATCGGGTGAAGGCGGGTTATCTTTGCTCTTTTTTGTTAAACGTCAAACGTC
>JAJRSV010000085.1 GCA_024278655.1 Bacteroidota bacterium
TAAGGAAAACGGCTCGAACAACCGATACCCGAAATCCATACAATATTCTCTTTCGGCTTATCACTTACTTCGGGCAAAGTTCTTTGAACCTGTGCGAGTATTGAATAATCGCCGCAGCCGGGACACCAGCGTACATCCTGATCGCTTGCGAAATCTTTAGCCGTTAATTTTTTTGTTTTTACTTCAACGTTAGTTGCCATTTTTACCTCCAAGTAATTCGGTTATCTTACCATAAATATCCCCAACCTTAAACGGAAGTCCTCTTACAATATTAAACTGCACAACATCAATAAGGAACTTGCTTCTGATAATAAAAGCCAACTGACCTAAATTGATTTCGGGGATTAACACTTTCTTAAATCTGCTCAATACTTCGCCCGTATTTTTGGGCATCGGATTGATGTATTTCAAATGCGCCTGCGAAACACTGTAACCTTCGGCTCTGGCTTTACTTACTGCTTCCTTAAGCGTTCCGTAAGTTCCGCCCCAACCTAATACCAACAGGTCGCCTTCTTCGTCGCCTTCAACTTTTAGATCGGGAATATCGTTTTTAATGTTCTCGATTTTCTTTGCTCTTATTCTGGTCATTTTATCATGATTATCCGGCTCATAACTTACGTTACCGGTTATGTCTTCTTTTTCCAGACCGCCTATCCTGTGCTCGAGTCCCGGTGTTCCGGGAATCGCCCATGGTCTTGCCAGGTTTTCGTCACGCAAATACGGCTGGAATTTTTCTTTATCGGTAAAGAACTTAACCGATATATCAGGAATATCATTAACGTTAGGAATACGCCACGGTTCCGAACCGTTAGCAATATAGCCGTCGGTTAGTAAAATAACAGGCGTCATATATTTCAACGCTATCCTGCATGCCTCAATAGCCATGTAGAAACAATCTTTTGGCGTGCAAGCCGCAAGAACTGCAACCGGGGCTTCGCCGTTTCTGCCGCAGTATGCCTGAAGTAAATCTGCCTGCTCTGTTTTGGTCGGCAAGCCGGTACTTGGTCCGCCGCGCTGAACATCAACAATAACCAGCGGTAGTTCGGTCATTACAGCCAAACCGATTGCTTCGGTTTTAAGTGCGAGTCCGGGACCGCTTGTTGTTGTAAAAGCAAGATTGCCTGCATACGATGCACCGATAGCTGCGGTGATACCGGCAATTTCATCTTCTGCCTGAAATGTAATTGCACCGAAGTGCTTGTAATTACTTGTGTACTGAAGAATTTCGGATGCGGGAGTTATAGGATACGAACCAAGGAACAACTTCAATCCACTCTTAACCGACGCAGCTAAAAATCCTAATGAAACAGCTTCGTTGCCCGAAATGTTTCTGTAAGTTCCTTTTTTCAATTTCGCCGGTTTAACAATGTAACGGGTTGTAAATATTTCGGTTATTTCTCCAAAGTTGTATCCTGCTTTAAGCGCTTTAATATTTGCATCAACAAGTTCGGGTCTCTTTTTGAATTTTTGCTTTATCCACTCTTCGGTTTTTTCCAAAGGTCTGTTGTACAACCAGTACATAAGACCTAATGCAAAAAAGTTTTTACATCTCGAAATTTCTTTCGGAGTAAGCGGACTGCCCTCCAAAGCATTTATCGTAAGAGAAGTTATCGGAACCTTATGAACGTGGAATCCGTCAAGTGTTCCGTCTTCCAAAGGATTCGATTCGTAGTGAGCAAGTTTCAAATTCTTCTGATCGAATGCATCGGTATTAACTATAATTGTTCCGTGCGGTTTTAATTCGGGTAAGTTCTTTTTTAAAGCAGCCGGATTCATCGCAACTAAAACGTCCGGAACATCGCCTGGAGTATGAATATCGTTACTGCTAAAATGTAATTGAAATCCGCTAACGCCGTATAACGTACCGGCGGGTGCGCGAATTTCAGCCGGATAATCGGGGAGTGTGCTCAAATCATTTCCGACCCAAGCGGTAGTATCGCTGAACTGAGTTCCTGTTAACTGCATACCGTCGCCTGAATCGCCTGCAAATCTTACAGTTACCTCAGCAACGGTTTCAACATGTTTTTCTTTTACTTCACTCATTTTATCTCTCGAATAATTTATTTAATTGATTAGTATTAAAATATCATTAGACTAATAATTATCAAACAATTTTTAGTCCACGTTTTTAATAATTTCTAAAAATTCTTCCGGACCTACGAAGCCGGTTATTCTTTCTTCCTCTTCTCCTTTCGAGTTTAATATCAACACCGTCGGAACTCCGACAATGTTATATTTCTCTCTTAGTTTCGAAACCTCGGGCGAAAGTGACTCGGTCATATCGGCTTTGTAGGTTTCGAACTCTTTTGATACAGCTACAACTTTCGGATCGCTGAATGTTATTGCATCCAGTTCCTTACAGGGAATACACCAATCGGCATAAAAATCTATTATCACGCCTCTTCCTTCAATAGTAGTAATAGCATCATCCGAATAAGGTTTCCAATCGACTTCCTCTTTGTTTGAAGGTATTAAAGCATAAACGGCTATCCCGATAATAATTACCGAGAAGACCGTTTTCACAATCTGAAACGTTTTTATATTCCTTGCTTTCTTTTCAAAAAACAGAATATATATGCCGGCAAGTATCATATAAACAGGTAAAACATACCCGCTTATATCATCGGGAAGCAGCGGAAGCAGAAAATATAAAGCCATACCGATAAGAATCAACCCGAAAATATGTTCAACTGCCTGCATCCATTCACCGGCACGAGGCAGGTTCTTAATCTTACCGGAAAAGATTGCAAGGAACAGGTAAGGTGTTCCCAATCCTAAAGCCAGTACAAAAAACATAATAAAGCCAAATAGAGCGTCCTGCTTAGCCGCAACATAAGTTACAAGCCCTATTACAAAAGGACCGATACAGGGAGCGGCAACAATACCCATTGTTAATCCCATAAAGAACGCACCGAAGTAACCGCCTTTAGCACCGCCGGCTTTAGCAACTAACTTATCGGGCAGCTTAAACTCATACACACCAAACATACTTAACGATAGACCGACAAGTATTAAAGCAACAAAAGCAATTATAACCGGACTCTGCAAAAGTGAACCGAGCATAGAACCTGTAAGTGAAGTTACCACACCAATGATGGAATAAGTAACTGCCAAACCAACAACAAACAAAACACCCATTGCAGCAAGACGTTTAGTGCTGCCTTCGCTTTGCCCGCCGAAGTAACCTATAGTAATGGGAATAAGGGGATATACACAAGGGGTTAAGTTAAGTGCAAGTCCACCCAGAAAAACAAATAGTATTCCCAACAAAATTCCCTGCGATTCGAGAATATCGGTAATCGAATCCGACGGATCGTTGCTGCTTACGCCCGATATAGGTGTAAGGTCTAATTTGATATTGTCAAATATTTCGCGGTTGGTTTCGTTTACAACATCCTGCTTATCGGCAACAACTAAAACTATTGTATCGGTTACGGATGTTGGAGCAAGACAGCTTTGGTTATCGCACGCCTGGTATTCAAGTGTAACGATTAACGGGTACTCGCCGGGCTGAACATTATCCGGTACTTCAAGCAGCGCCCCGAAAAATGTTTTACCCTGCCAAACCGATAACGGAGTTTCAGAAAAATCGAGTTTAATATCTTCGGCTTCGGGATAGGCAACTTTAATTACTTCTACTACATTTGAATCGCCGGAAATTTTTAAAACGGTTGGAACAAGAAAATCATCTTTCGGTTTATCGGAGTTTATGTGCCACGTATCTTTAATATCGGCTTCGACGGCTAACTTAACTTCGCCGCCTGCATAAACTTTATCGAACGAAAGATAAGATTTTATTTTAACAACATCGTTTTGTAAACCGAACTGAGAATAAGCTGAGTTAAATCCTATCGATATAAAAACAAATAAAGCAAGAACTGCTGTATTATATCTTTTAAGGAATTTGTTCATCAGTTTCTCCATCCTTGAACTATTGGAAATCTTCTGCCGTAACCAAATGCTTTCCTTGAAACGCGGAGCGCCGGGGGTGCCTGATTTCTTTTAAATTCACTTCTGTCAACCATTCGCAAAACTTTTTTCACAATTTCTTCGTTACCTATTTCGGAAGTTATTTCGTTAAACTCTTTGTTATCTTCAAGGTACATACGTAAAATTTTATCGAGTAGATTGTAAGGAGGTAGCGTGTCCTGGTCCGTTTGATTTGGTTTCAATTCTGCCGAGGGCTTCTTATTAATTATTTCCGATGGAATAATTTCTTTTTCTCTGTTAATATAATTTGCTAACCTGTAAACATCCGATTTATACACATCCGCTATCACTGCCAAACCACCATTCATATCACCGTATAACGTACAATAACCTACAGCCAATTCCGATTTATTTCCTGTTGCCAAAAGTAAATAATTATAGTTATTAGAAAAAGCCATTAAATATACACCGCGGACTCTTGCCTGCAGATTTTCCTCGGTTATTTCGGCAAACTCGTTGTTGAATGCAGGGGCAAGAAGTTCTTTAATTTTATCGACGGCAGGTTGTATAGAAACGTTCTTGTACGAGATTCCCAAATTCTCTATCAGCTTCATTGCATCTTTCACACTTCCTTCGCTCGAATATTTAGAAGGCATAAGCATAACATAAACATGTTCGCTGCCGAGTGCCTGCACCGCTATGTATGCAACAAGCGCCGAATCCATTCCGCCGCTTAAGCCGATAGCAACATCTTTAAAATTCAACTTTGTGCAGTACTCACGCAATCCGAATATAAGTGAGTTGAGAACTTCCTCTTCAAACGTTCCCTCAGTTCTATTGGTTATCTGACCGTCGTTGTTCGTGTCGTAAATTATAAAATCTTCTTCGTAGGTTTTACCTAACTTTATAAGCTCGCCTTCGGGATTGAAACACATACTTGCACCGTCGAAAATCAAATCGGTTTGAGCGCCGACGCAGCAAACGTACGCAAGCGGTATGCTGTCCTTTTTACACAGCACCGAAAGCATTTCCCTGCGCTCTTCCCTTTTGCCGTATGAGTACGGACTTGCGGAGATGTTCAACAGAATTGTTGCACCTTTATCGATAAGTTTTTTAACAGGATCTTCGGAGTAACGTCTTCGGTACCAGTAATCTTCATCGTTCCATATATCTTCGCAAATCGATATGCCTAACTTCTCGCCTTTAAACTCAAATACATCTACATCCTTTGCCGCTTCGAAGTATCTCATCTCATCGAACACATCGTAATTGGGAATTAAAGATTTGTTTTGTACGAATTGAACCTTGCCGTTGAAACAAAGTATGGCAGAATTATGAATGTTCGTTCCGATAAGATCGTTGTCTTCAGTAATTGCACCGAACAACAGAGCAGTATCGCCTGTAAGCGCAGCAATCTCTTTGGTCTTATTCATTACCGCGTTACGGAATTCGTCTTTTTCGAGTAAATCTCGGGGCGGGTATCCTACTAAAGAAAGTTCGGGGCAGATTACCAGGTCGGCGCCTGCTTCTACTCCTTTTCTGTAGCCCTTTAGGATTTTATCTTTGTTATAATCTAACTTGCCAATAATCGAATTCAATTGGCAAAGTGCTATTTTCATATTAAATAAATTTGTCTATCGCTTGAAGCAAATATGTAAATTTTCTCAAAATAAATTATCGTGTGTCCGATATTTCAAAATTTAATCACGAAATATAAGAATAAATCACACAATTATATCATCAAATCTAAACTTTATTATTAACAATCCGAAAAACTTTCTTTTGCTGTTCCGCCGTCTTTATCTTTAATTTCAGCGACATAAATATTAACTTTGCATAAAAGAAAAATTAAAGATTGAATATGATTATTAAAGAAGCAATAAAGTATAATTATAATCCCAGTGGATAGCCGGACGTAAATGTTTGGCTTGTAATTTGCTTTCCATTGGGGAGTTCCAAATAAAGAGAAAGCAAATAGTTATGTTAGAAATAAGAGGACACGCAAGAGGCGGGCAGGGCATGGTAACTGCTTTCGAAATTCTTGCAAAGATATTCAGCCACAACGGTAAATACCAGGTGCAGGCATTCCCCGCATTCGGTGTTGAAAGAACAGGCGCTCCTATTCAGGCATTCCTTCGCATTTCAAAAGAACCAATCTTAAACCGCAGCAACGTTTATCACCCGCATTTAATATTAGTATTCGATGAAGCTTTAATAGAGCAGGTACCGGTGTTCGACGGATTGCGCAAAAGCGGAGCCGTGTTGTTTAATACGGAAAGAAACCCTGAAGAGTTTGCCGATAAAGCCAGTAAAATTTATACAATTCCCGCAACAAAAATTTCACTCGAAAAAGGACTCGGAAGTAAATCGCTTCCCATTGTTAACGCTGCAATGATTGGAGCGGTTATAAAAATTCTGAATGCCGACATCGAAATAGCAAAAAAAATAATAGCAGAAAATGTTCCGGCAAAACCGGAAGAGAATATGGCTGCCGCCGAAACAGCTTTTGAAAATGTAATAGGACTTGATGAAATTAATGAGTATCTGATTAACTCGATTAGTAAAACCGGAAGCAACGGCGAAAGCGAATTGTTATTTGAAGAAGCAACGGAAAGTAAAAAACAGTCTGCTGTGGATGAGATGCCGAAGGTTCCTTTCTGGTCCAGACCGATGTCGTTAAACAAAACCGGTAACTGGCGTGTGCTTACTCCGTCTTACGTAACGCGTACCGCACCTTGCACAAGTAACTGTCCGGCAGGCACTGATGTGCGTGAGTTCGTTAAGCTTACATCGGAGAAAAAATTTGTAGAAGCATACGATACTATTTATGAGCATAATCCTTTCCCGTCGGTTTGCGGAAGAGTGTGCCCTCACTTCTGCGAACAGAACTGCAACAGGAATGACCTCGATGAGGGATTGAACATCGGTTCAATCGAAAGATTTTTAGGCGATCATAGTTTTAAGAGACCGGTTAAAAAATACACCGTTACTCAAAAGGAAAAAATTGCCGTTATCGGTGCCGGTCCTGCAGGTTTAACAGCCGCATTAAGATTACTTCAAAAAGGATACGACACAACCGTGTTCGAAGCATTGCCGCAGGCAGGCGGAATGATGCGAACAGGTATTCCTGAATTCAGACTGCCGACAAAAATTTTAGATGAAGAAATTAAACGAATCGAACAGCAGGGTGTAAAAATTGTACTCAATAAAAA
>JAJRSV010000086.1 GCA_024278655.1 Bacteroidota bacterium
AAGATATACCGTTAATTTTCAAGGAAAAAAAGCAAACATTTTATTATGTTTGCGTAGAGCTATGTATTGATGATCTCGTGTTTTCATCTCTCGTAGATGATTGAGACTCAATCATAGCTCTCCTTTTTTTCATATTCGATCTTGATATCGGTGCTTCCATTGTTATTTGCTGTAATCTTCTGGATTTAATACTTATCATAGGAACTTCTTTTTCTTGTTTTATCTTCTGTTGATTCTTTATATCAATCTTAGGATTAAACTCTGTTCCGGATTTAAGCATACCCCACAATACCCTCAGAGCTTTATGCATAAGTATGCCCATAATAGCATTGTGTTTCTTTCCCTTAGCTGCATATTTAGCATACAGCGACTTAAAGTATTGGTTATGCATATATAAATTGTGTGCTATCAGATAAAGTGTTGCACGCATCGAAGCACTGCCTTGTTTACTCATTTTAACCTTAAACTTACCATCTCCACTTTGCTTAAATGATGGATGTACACCATAGAATGCCGCCAATTGATCACCACTGTTAAATCTTGAATAATCGCCTAGGTCAATTAAAAACGCAGTGGCTGTCCAATCTCCAATACCGTCAGCTGATGTAAGGATTTTAATATCTTCATTATCTTCATATAAATCTACTAAAACTCTCTTTAGCTTCTCTATTTCCTTGTCCAATTCAATTATATCTTTGCAGTGCTGGGATATTATCATTTCAGGAATTTTACCGTTAAAAGATGCTACACTATTTATCGCCTTTTGTTTTATTTCTTTAGCTTTATCTTCACTTACTCCCTTAATAGAAGTAAGTCCCTTCATTTTTGCTCTTTTTACAGCTTCTGCCGAAGGGTATTTCTCTAAAAGTTTTAATAACCATTTTGGTTGGGAATTTCTTGAATATTCCAGCATCTCGGGAAATGTTTGATATAGCAACTTTTCGAACTGATTCAACTTCATAGTTCTCTGCTTTATTAATCCTTGAATCATTTTATGCAATAGTTTACCCTCAGTTACTTCCCTGGTTTGCTTGATACTGTTTTCCCAGTTCTGCTTTACAAGTTGATAATTGTTTGCCATATAAATTGCTATTGCTTCGGCACTTACGCTGTCATCTACTGTGCGACGCATTAAGCTGCTAATCTGATGTTTTACAGCTTTGGGATTGAGTTTATAAACTTCTATTTTCTTATTCTTGTTAGCCATAGATTTAATCGCTGTTACCCAATTGCGCTCGTATCCCCCGGTGTTTTCTACCCCGCATATAATCTTATTGGCTTTTGTTGCCAGCTCTTCTAACTTTGCTTTCAATATCTCGTGACCTTCTTTTGTGTCATCAAGTTGAAAGCTTCTCTCGAAGAGTTCTTTTTCTGATGTTAGAGAGATAATATCTGAATATCCTTTGCTAACATCAATCCCTACAAAAATTTGTTTCTCTTTCATTAGAACTTCCATTTGTTTTAACAATTTATTATAAATGTCAAATCGTTATACTCTCTTATCGAATACAGCATCAAGTGCTTAGATATACCACGTATTGGATTTGACAATAGGGGGATTCTTCGCAACAGCATCTCTGTGCTTTCAGTCGATCCCCCTCCTCTGTCAAATATAATATTTTGCTTTAGCTTTACAAATTCTAACATATAAGCAGTCTAATGTTTATAACAAAAACAAATCGAAATGATGAAAACGATGCCGAAGGTATCGAAGGAAAGTGCTTGCAGCGGCAATACCTTCTATTTGTTGTTTCTTTGGTAATGATCAATCAAAATCCGAATATACTCAATGAGCTCTTGGCGAAATTTACTATCGGCGTAAAGTAAATACCGAAAATAATAAGCGGTGCAACTAACAGGAATAATATAATGGAATTTAGCAGAGACATTTTTATAGCGGGTCGTTTCTCTTCGGTTTGAACAAGATAAAGGTTCCTTAAAACTCTAACGTAATAATAGAGGGAAACAACTGTATTCAGTAATGCTATAACTGCAAGTGTAATCATCTTTGCATCTACAAGGGCAATGAACAGGTATATTTTCGCTATAAAACCTGCAGTAGGCGGTAAACCGATTAACGATACTAAAAAGATACCGAGCGAAACACCGAGGTAGGGTATAGATCTTCCGAGTCCTTTATAATCATCAATATCTTCGCTGCCTATTTTGTTGGCAATTAACATTACAACAAAGAAAGCACCGAGATTCATAAACAGATAAATTAAAAAGTAAAGCATAATTGCAGTAATTCCCTCGTTGGAAAGAACTGCAAGACCTAAAAGCATATAACCGGCATGAGCAATACTCGAATACGCAAGCATTCGTTTTAAGTTATCCTGCCAGAGTGCGGAGAAGTTACCCAGCGTCATCGTAAGAATTGAGAGAAGAATAATTATACTTCTCCAATCGACTACGCTTATTAGCTGCCAGAAACCATGCTCATCGATGGAATCGACAAATGTAATTTTTATAAAGCGAATGAGAACTGCAAATCCTGCTGCCTTACTTGCAACCGAAAGATAAGCGGTAATAGGTAACGGGGCACCTTCGTACACGTCGGGAGTCCAGAAGTGAAACGGAACAGCCGATATTTTAAAACCAAAACCGACGATAACAAAAAGTCCGGCAATTAATAAAGTAACAACGGGAAAATTCTGTAATTGAATTAATGAATTTATCTCGTAAAGATTAGTGCTTCCGGTTAAGCCGTAAATAAGTGAAATACCGAATAGCATTACACCGGAGGATACACCGCCGTAAATAACATACTTTAACGAAGCTTCGCTGTTGCGGAGACTGTTCTTTACAAATCCCGCAAGCACGTAAGATGATAACGACAACAATTCGATAGAGAGATAAATAAGAATGAAATCCACGGCAGAACTTAAAAGGAACATACCGAGTATCATTCCGAATATCAGCGTATAGTATTCTCCATGGCGTGCATAAGTAGATTTTATTTCATTGGAAGCCATAGAGAAAAATATAATGAACAACGATGCTAACAGAATTATAATTTTAAAGTAGAGTCCGAAATTATCGATAACCAAAAGACTTGTAGACGGCGATGTTTTGAATACAGATACAGAAGTACCGAACTGTTGTATAACTAATAATCCGGTAATTACTAATCCGGCAATGGAAATATAGGGGAGAGCTTTTTTATTCTTTCCCATTATCAAATCGACAACAACAATTACGACAAGCGTAATTGCAATTGCAATTTCAGGTTTAATAAATCCTATATCCGATAAAAGCTGTTCTGTATTCAATTTAATTTCATCTTTTTATTATTAGAATCCGGCAAATGAATTATAAATTGTTTGTGCATCCGCTATAAACTTAACCATCGTATTAACCGATGAGTTCATAAGGTTAAGCATTGGCGAAGGATAAACGCCTATAAAAATTATAATCAGTATCAAAGGAATAAACATTGCGTATTCACGTCCGTCAAGGTCTTTCAAATCAGCCCACTTTTCGTTAAGCTTGCCGAGGTAAACACGCTGCAATGCCCACAACATATAAGCTGCGCCCAAAAGAATACCTGCTGTTGAAATGATTGTCAGTACTCTTATTAAATCGACTGCAAAAGCTCCGAGGAAAACAAACGCTTCGGAGATAAAGCCGCTTAAACTGGGCAATCCGATTGCAGCAAAGAATGCAACCGTTACCACACCCGTGTAAACCGGCATCTTAACGGCAACACCACCGAAAGCATCCATATCTCTTGTATGAGTTCTGTCGTAAAGAACTCCCACAATCAAGAAGAGCATAGCTGTGATTGTTCCGTGATTAAACATTTGAAGCACTGCACCCGAAATACCCATCGTATTCAGCGAAGCCATACCCAACAGTACATACCCCATGTGCGAAACCGAAGAGTAAGCAATCATCTTCTTGAAATCGCGTTGAGCCATTGCACAAAGAGCACCGTAGATGATATTAATCATTCCGAATAAGGCAATGTACCAGGCAAGTTGTTCGGTTATTTCGGGGAAAATCGGAAAACTGATTCTCAGGATTCCGTAAGTTCCCATTTTAAGGAGCACGCCTGCAAGAATAACCGAAATAGGCGTAGGCGCTTCCACGTGTGCATCGGGCAGCCACGTATGGAACGGGAACATAGGAATTTTAATTGCAAAGCCCGCAAACAGCGCAATGTAAGCAATGAATCTTAAATTATTAGGGTTAAGCGGCGATAGTATTCCGCTTGCAACAGAGTTATCGACGTTCATCATTGAGAGCATATTAAATGTAAACACCCGTGTTCCGTCTGCAAGTGTTTCCTGTGTGCTGAAGTAGAGTCCGATCATAACCAGAAGTATGAAGATACTTCCTAACAGAGTGTAAAGGAAGAACTTGATTGCCGCATACTCTCTTCTCGGTCCGCCCCAGATACCGATTAAGAAATACATCGGCAGAAGCATTAACTCCCAGAAGATATAGAACAGGAAGAAATCCAATGCGACAAAAACTCCCATCATTCCCGTATCGAGCAAAAGGAACAGAGCAAAGTAACCTTTTAATTGCTTATCGATTTTCCAGGAGGAAATTGTAGCAATAAAAGTTACAATTGCAGTTAACAGGAGTAGGGGAGCACTTATACCGTCAATGCCGACGAAGTAATCGATTTTGATTTTACCAAGCCAGGAAAAACCGTCGATGTAAATCCATTTGAATTTTTCAACGAACTGGAATGACGACTCTTCGAAAACACCACCCAGGGAATAATTATAGTTTGCCATTATTAGTGCGGCAATAACAACCTGAATTCCCGTTACGAGCAGCGTTACATACTTAATTGCTTTCGACTGGGATTTCGGTAAAGCCAAAACGATTATCATTCCCAGAATCGGCAGAAACGTTATCAACGATAAATACGGAACACTATGCATTTAATCTACCCGTTTAGTTTCAAACTAAAATGAATTAAATATAAACAAAAGAATTACTACTGATAATAAAACGAACACTAAATAAGTCTGTACTTTTCCGGTTTGAAATCTTCTGAATATCAAACCGACAAAACCGCTCAAGTAAGCAGCAAAATTCACAAAGCCGTCAACAACTATGTTATCGAACTTTCCGATGAATGTTGAAAACCCTTTGGTAACCGAAGCGGAACCGTTTACAATTCCGTCAATTACTTTCGAATCGAACTTGCCGAGGAACCTGCTTAAGCCGATTGTTCCGCTTACGGCAGTCTTATCGTAAAGCTCATCGAAGTACCATTTGTTGAGTGAGAAGTTGTACAACGGTTTGTATTTTTCAGCCAACCTGTCAACGTTAACTTTCTTCCATTGATAGAAGACAAATGCAAGCAATATTCCCAAACCAGCCATAAGCAGCGATAAAATCATTGTGGGAACGTGAACCGAATGCATTGCTTCTTCATAACTTTCGGAATACATTACGCTTCCAGTTTCTTCACCTTCAACTACTGCTGCTTCACCCGGTACGAGAAAATCGTAGCGTGTTTCTTCCGGAATATATTGCTCGTGTGTGTTTATTCCTTTCGATAGAATCCAACCCTGATCGGGGTTAAAAGGATTCGGTGTGTACCAAATGAATATCGACAACACGGCAAGTATAATCAGCGGAACGGTCATAACCGCTTTCGATTCGTGAGCGTGTTCATACTTTTCTTTATTTCTCGGTTCACCATGGAAAGTTATTATAACCATACGGAACATGTAAAATGCAGTTAGCAATGCAACGAAGAATCCGACAATTGCAAAAAACTGGTTGCCTGTAAGCGTGCCGAAAGCAAATGAGCCGGCGAGTATTCCGTCTTTACTTAAAAATCCTGAGGTTAAAGGAATACCTGAGATTGCCAGCGAAAAGAGAAGAAAAGTATAATAAGTAATCGGCATCTTTTTCCGCAGTCCGCCCATCTGCCTTATATCCTGCTCGTGATGCATTGCATGAATAACGGAACCGGAACCGAGGAATAATCCCGCTTTAAAGAATGCATGAGTAATAAGATGAAAGAATGCAAACTGAAACGCACCGACACCGAGCGACATAATCATATAACCCAGCTGGGAAATAGTCGAGTAAGCCAGAACCTTTTTGATATCGTTTTGTGTTAATGCAATTGTTGCGGGAATGAGAGCCGAAAGTGCTCCGATTGTAGCAATAAATACCAGAGCGTCCGCTGTCATAATTCCAAATACGCGAACCACGAGATAAACACCTGCCGCTACCATTGTTGCAGCGTGTATTAAAGCACTAACAGGTGTGGGACCTTCCATTGCATCGGGAAGCCATACGTGAAGCGGAAACTGTGCCGACTTTCCGATTGCACCGCAGAAAATCAATATGCCGGTAACCGACATCCAAAAGCCGCTGTTGAACGGCAGAACTCCCTGCGATATCTGGGCAAATATTTCATCGAAAGTAAAAGTATGATAAGTTGTAAACAGCATAAGAATGCCGAGGAACATTCCCACGTCGCCAATACGGTTCACAATAAATGCTTTCTTCCCGGCATCTGCGGCTGATTTCTTTTCGAACCAGAATCCGATTAACAGATATGATGAAACACCAACTAACTCCCAGAAGATGTACATCATTAAAATGTTATGAGTTAAAACAATGCCCGACATCGAGAAGGTGAACAATCCCAAATATGCAAAGTAACGGTTGTATCTCGGGTCGCCGCGCATATATTCTATCGAGAAAAGATGCACGAGAAAACTAATCAGCATTACAACTACCATCATCAGCGCAGCGATGTTATCTATCATAATGCCGAGGTTTATTTTTATTTCGCCTAAAAGGGGAGTGTTGCCTAAATTAATCCATGTGAATTCCGAGACGAGTTCCGCATCGCTGAGCGATGTAAGCTTTGTGTAAGCAATTGCAATTGCTCCTGCCAAACCAAGGAAAAGTATAAAGACTTCGAATAAGTAAATCTTCTTAACCTTTTTACCTAACAAAAGCGTTACTGCAAATCCTAATAAAGGAAGAAACAAAATAGCAACGGCAATATTTATCAAAGCAGATTCAGTCATAAATATTTAATCTTTCAATGAGTCTATTTCATCCACGTTAATGTTTGCAACTGTTTTATAAATGTTAAGCACTATTGCAAGAGCAACAGCGGCTTCGGCAGCGGCAAGTATAATAACGAACAGCGCTATTAACTGTCCCTGCAATCCGAAGTTTCCGAACTTGCTGAACGCAATAAAATTTATATTTGCTGAATTAAGAATCAGTTCTATTCCCATCAGAACCATAACGGCGTTCTTTCTTGTAATAACCGCGTACAATCCTAATGCGAAGAGAACAATGCTAATAACCAAAAAATGTGTTAATCCAACATGAATCATTTTATCTTCTCGCTAATGATGCAGCACCGACCATAGCAATCAACAACAGAATGCCGAGCAGTTCGAAGATCAGTGCATATTCATTTATTAATAAATTGCCTAAAGCAGCAGTAGTGCCTTCGGCGGTTTTGGTTTCTACCTGCGTCCAGTTAGTATTTAAAATTATTGCTGCCAATGCACCCGAAAACAATCCGAGTACAATGGAAGCAGGCAAAAGATGAATAGTGCCGGTTTTAATATCCACGCTTGTAATTTTGTTAGTAAGCATCACTCCGAACAACAGCAGAATAAGAATACCGCCCACGTAAACAATAAGCTGAACTATTGCTATAAAGTCGGCACCTAACATTACGTAAATACCGGCAACACCGAAAAAAGTAAAGAGCAAATAGAAAGCTGCGTGAACGATGTTACGGTTAGTAACAACCAGGAATGCCGAGACAAGTGTTACGGCAGCAAACAAATAAAATATGATATCGTAAGTTGTCATTCTTCTTTGTCTTTCGGTTTATCTTCTGGTTTTGTCTCTTCTTTTTTATCTTCTTTCTTTTCTTCCTGTTTTGCTTTAGCCGCTTCTTCGGCTTTCTTTCTGGCGGCTTCGGCTTTTTCGGCTTCTTTCTTTGCTAAAAACTCTTCGTAGTTCTTTTTCTTCTCTTCACGTTCTTCGGGTGTTAACGTTACAAAATCGTAAATAAGATTATCTCTTTCATATTCCGAAAACTCGTAAACATCCGTCATATAAATACATTCGGTCGGGCAGGGGAATACACACAACTGGCAGTAACAGCATTTGGCAATATCAATATCGAACTTAGTAACCCACAGCGCTTTCTTTTTTCCGTTTGATGTTTTGCCCAAATCTTCGCCGGGCACTGCCTTAACGGTTTCAATCTCTATGCAGTCTACCGGGCAAGCGCGTTCGCACTGAAGACATCCGATGCAGTCATCCATATTAACATAAAGACGGTTCCTTTCTCTTTCAGGGAGTTCGGGCTTTTCGGTCGGATACTGAATAGTTACCGCCGGCACAAAAAGATGCTTGAAGGTAACCTTCATACCGATTGCGATAGTCCACAATCCCTGCCAGAATTTTAAGAAGTAATCTTTCATAATAAAACGGTAATCAATCCTACAATAATTAATATTACGAACGCAAACGGAATTAAATATTTCCAGCAGAAAGTCATCAACTGGTCAACACGGAATCTCGGAAGAGTCCATCTTAACCACATCTGAACAAACACAAAGAAAATTCCTTTAGCCGTAAACCAGAAAAACTGTTCGAAGGGAATAAGAGCCGGAACATTAAAAAGATTTCCGAGGTAGCCGAACGGCGATTGAAATCCACCGAAAAACAACGCCGAAAGAATTGCGGAAACGGCAAACATATTTGCATACTCAGCCAGGAAGAACATTGCGAACTTCATACCCGAATACTCAGTGTGGTAACCTGATACAAGCTCCGATTCCGCTTCGGGAATATCGAACGGTGTAGGGTTTACTTCGGCAAGTGTGCTTATAAAAAGTATTAATGCCGACATCATCATAAACGGAATGAGAATAAATTTAGCTAAACCGAATCCCGGTCCGCCGAAGATAAGCCAGTTCCAAAAGTATGATGTCTGCCATTCACTCATGGTGTAAAGGTTAAGCGTTCCGGTAAGCATAATTACTACAATTATTATCATCATAGTAGGAATTTCGTAACTGATAATCTGTGCAGCGGAACGCATAGCACCGAGCAGTGAATATTTGTTGTTCGAAGCCCAGCCGCCCATTAAAATTCCTGCAACAACTAAACCGGTAACGGCAACAATAAATATCAAACCCAAATCGATATTGCTTCCGAGAAAAACACTTGAGAAAGGAATAACGGCAAAGGCAGCATAGCTTCCCATAAAAACTATAAGCGGCGAAAGATTGAAGAAAAGTTTATCGTTATCTCTCGCAATAATATCTTCTTTCTGAACAAGCTTGATTATATCTGCAACTGTTTGAAGTATTCCATGATAACCGACTCTCATCGGTCCGAGACGGTCCTGCATATGTGCAGATACTTTTCGCTCGAGCAGAACGGCAAATAATGCAAACGGCAGAATGAAAAGAAACAGCGGCAGCAGACTTTGAATAACAGCCGCTAATATTTCACTTCCCGTTAAATTGTATAACCAGTCGTACATCATCTGTCAATCTCTCCTAAAACTATATCGATGCTTCCTAAAATTGCCACAACGTCGGCAACCATGTGACCTTTACACAATTCGCCCAAAACTTCTAAGTTAACAAACGACGGTGCTCTTACTTTAACCCGCTTCGGGTTAACAGAACCGTCACTAATAATAAAATATCCTAATTCACCGCGCGGGTTTTCCACTCTCGAGTAAACCTGTCCGGCTGGCGGCTTTACTCTTCGTGGAATTGCTGAAGTTACATCACCTTCGGGAATCTGTTCGATTGCCTGCTCGATTATCTTTAAGCTTTCTTCCATTTCTTTTACGCGGACGTAATATCTGTCCCAGCAATCGCCGCAGGTTCCTTTCTCTCCGTTGCCAACAGGAATTTCAAAATCGAAACGGTCGTAGATTGAGTAAGGATCATCTTTTCTCAAATCCCATTTAACACCGCTTGCTCTTAAGTTCGGTCCGGTAATGCCGTAGTTAATTGCAGTCTCTGCTGGGAGCACACCAACATTAGCCGTGCGGTCAATAAAAATCTGGTTGAATGTTAAAAGCTCGTTAAGCTCTTTAACTTTAGGTCTGAAGTAATCGACAAACTCTTTTGTTAATCTTAAAAAGTCCGGATGAAGGTCGTGCGAAACTCCGCCAATCCATATATAATTATAAAGGAGCCGTGCACCGCTTGTAATTTCAAACAGGTGAAGAATATGTTCACGGTCTCTGAAGCAGAAGAGGAAAGGTGTGAATGCACCGATATCTGCACCGTAAGTTCCTAAAGCAACAAGGTGCGATGCAATCCGCTGAAGCTCGCCCATTATTACTCTTATATATTCAACTCTTTCCGGAACCTCGATTCCCATCAGCTTTTCAACCGCCAGAACATAACCGAACTCGTTATACATCGAAGCGAGATAATCCATCCTGTCTGTGTAAGGAATTATCTGCGGATAGGTCATTGCTTCGGCATGCTTTTCGAAGCAGCGATGAAGATACCCTATGTGCGGAATCACATCGGTTATTATTTCGCCTTCTAATTTCAACTCGAGTCGTAACACACCGTGCGTGGAGGGGTGCTGCGGACCCATATTCAAAATCATTTCTTCAGTCTTAAGTGACATAATTAATACGGTACCTTCATTCCTTTGTAAAATTCGGGGTTCTGATAATCTTTTCTTAAAGGATAACCTGCTTCCCAATCGTAAGGCATCAGTATTCTAATTAAGTTGTGATGATTTAAGAATTTGATACCGAACATATCGTAAGCTTCGCGTTCGTGCCAGTCGGCAGTACGCCAGATATCTTCAACCGAAGATACTTCCGGGTTTTCTCTGTCGGTTGAGACTTTAAGCACGATTTTATGTCTGTGAATTGTAGATTCCAAATGATAAAATACGCTTAACGTTCCGCCTTTAATTATATCGTTATCGTTTTCGTCTTTCACCTTTTCGCCGTTTGCATCATCAACTCCGGAAAGGTTTAGCAGGGAGTTGAATTCAAATCCTTCTTCTTCGAAAAGGAATTTACACACCTTATCCACTTCGAGCGGAGCAACCTCAATGTAAGGATCGACCGGCTGATCGGTTGCAAGATTTATAACCGCTTCGCCGAACTTATTTTTTAACGCTTCGAATATTTCTTCCGGAGTTTTCATGCGCTCTTTTTATTTACTAACGATTCGTTTCTTATTTTTTCCTGTAATTTTAATAAACCCTCTAAAAGTGCTTCCGGACGCGGAGGACAGCCCGGAACATAAACATCAACCGGGATTACTCTGTCAACACCTTTAAGAACATGATAGCCGTGCTCCCAATACGGTCCGCCGCAGTTCGAACAGCTTCCCATAGAGATTACATACTTCGGGTCGGGCATCTGCTCGTATAATCTTTTAACGCGTAAAGCCATTTTAAGTGTAACGGTTCCCGAAACAATAATTACATCGGATTGACGGGGAGAAGGGCGGGGAATAACACCGAACCGGTCAAAATCGTAATGGGATGCGGAAGTAGCCATCATTTCGATGGCGCAGCATGCAAGTCCGAAACCCATTTGCCACAGCGATGACAAGCGTGCCCAGTTTAATAAATCTTCAACTTTAGTTACGATAATATTATCGTCGGTGAATTGCTTATCCAGTAATCCCATAAAAACCTTATTCTACTGTCGTTAATTCTTCTTGTGGTATTTCCCTCGGCGGTTCGTCTTTTTTTATAACAGGCGGAACAATTTTCGGACGTGCCCACTCTAAGTCGCCTTTTCGCCATTCGTATGCCATACCCAAACCAAGCAGAACCAGAAAGATTATTCCAACCAGATAACCTGCTATTCCGCTTTCCTGGTATACAAGTGCCCAGGGTATGAGCAATACTACTTCAACATCGAATATTAAAAAGATAAGTGCGACTACGTAAAAGCGGATATTGAACTTTACCCAAGGGGAACCTTCGGGGTTCTCACCGCATTCGTAAGTGGTTAATTTCTCGGTGGTGGGACGTGCCGGCCTGATTAGCTTTGCAGCTACAACAGCAACTACTACAAAGAGCACTGCCGTTAATATAAATGCGAATACCTTACCAAACTCTGTTAACATTTACCACATATTTTTTAAAAATAGTCCGTCAAAATTAACACTACTCAAAAGTAATGTCAAGATTGTTAAAATGTTTATTTCTTAAGATTATTATTACAATTATGAACCAATAATTGTAGTGCGAACAGAATGTTCGCACTACATTGTGTTTGAGCTAAAGCCCTTTTAGAGTAGGGGAGTACTTTTTAAATCCGCAATTGATCAGGACAGAAAGAAAAGTTCCATCGGAACGGTCTATTGCAAAAGATAAAAGAGTAAAGTAAAAAGAGTAAAGATAGTATGTGATGGTATGCTCTCTCTCCACCCGATTAAAAATCGGGTGTTAATGTTACGCAATGTATTAACTACTGCTTGTTACAGCCGTTTAACATTAACACGCGAGTACCAATCCTTTTAATCTGTCAGATTATTTAGTCTCTTTAGAGACGACCTGTTTGTAGC
>JAJRSV010000087.1 GCA_024278655.1 Bacteroidota bacterium
AGTAAAGCATGTAGATTTGCCGCCGGAAATGCAGCGCGCAATGGCAAAACAGGCGGAAGCCGAACGTGAACGCCGTGCTAAAATTATTCATGCCGAAGGAGAATACCAGGCAAGCCAGAAGTTAAGCGAGGCGGCTAAAATTATAAGCGAAAATCCTACTGCATTGCAGCTAAGATTTTTGCAAACATTAACCGAAGTAGCTTCGGAGAAAAACTCTACAACAATATTCCCCGTACCGATTGATTTGTTGAAGCCGTTCCTCGAAACTCATAACAAAGAAGATAAAAAATGATATGCAAGCTTATTTCCCGGGGTTAACAAAAAGTAGCACAGATTAATACTCTGTGCGACAAAACATAGGCACAGGTAATAAAACAATATGGATGATTCTTAAATTTAAGTTTATGATTAAATTAGGGGTAATAATTTAGCGAATATTTGCAGATAATAATTAACAGTTTAACTAATGAAATCGTAACAGAAGAAGAAGTTAATAATTTACCTTCATTGCTCAGGAAGTATGCTGAATATTCCGGCATAGTAGGAAAAGAAAAAATCCGAAAAGTAGAACTGAAGCAGAAGGGGTTATTCAAAACCAAGCCGGACGGAAAGTGGCTTAAGTTTAAGGCGCATCAGGAAATCGATACCCGAAATTCTTCATTTGTTTGGAAAGCATGGATAACGGTTTTAAAAGTTGTCGATCGGTTTGTTGATAACAAAGGCAGCCTGATAATCCGGTTGTTCGGTTTAATCCCGTTGGCAAAATCGGAAGGGAAGGAGATTGATGAGGGAGAAGCACTCCGTTTCCTTTCAGAATTACCCTGGTATCCAACTATTATAGCAGATAAAAAAGTAACCTGGAAAGAGATTAACGATTTAGCCGCCGAAGCGGTTTTTAAGATTAGCGATTTAGAGGTAAGTGCATTATTTTATTTTAACGAATCGGGAGAGATAATTAAAATTGAAGCCGACCGCTATTTTAAGGATGGCAAGAACTTCAGGTTGGAAAAATGGAACGGTATTTGGGACAATTACAGATTAATCAACGGCATAAAAATACCGACTACCTGTCAGGTTATCTGGAAGTTAGCAGAGGGCGACTTCACATATTTTAAGCTGAATGATTTAGAATATAAAATATTGTGAAATTATAGCTGAAATCAATTATTATCCCGTTGATTCAAAAATGTTTGAATTTTCAGAGATAAGGCGGATGCTATGCGTTTTAAGAAATTTAAGCCTTGGGGCTTTATAATATTTTTAATTCCAGTTGTATTTACTGTTTCATCTTGCGAATTATATAAAGTAAATCCCGATTTGGGACCGAACTCTTTGCAAATTGCACTCGATACCACGGTTTATCATATCTTCGATCCAATCAGACTTGTTATCAGCAATCACTCGAATTCGGATTTGGTTTTAAGGAACTGCGGCTTCCAGCCCGGTTACACGATTGAGAAATTTGAGAACAACAAGTGGCGCTTTTTTGCCGATCCGAAATGTGTTGCGGTAGGGAACCCTTTCGAAATAAATGCGGGTTCAATCTTTATTAAGTCGATAAGTCTTGAAAGTGATTTTACGGGGATTGATAGTATTGAGGGAAAATACCGTTTAAAACTTTGGCTTCTCGAAAAACGATTCCTGAACAGGGGATGGTTTTTAGCCGATTCTCTCCGCACAACCGGCGCTTTCGAAATTGTAAACTGAAGGAAATTATTTATCCAGCAGTTTTGCTTCAATTAAGATATTTCTTATTGTCTTAATACTGTTTGCCGTTAAGCCGGGCAAAGGTTTCCTCGGTGCACCGCCGTAATAACCTAAAATTCCCATAGCTGCTTTTAATCCTGCTATACCGTAACGCGAAGTAATAGCCCTGTTAACCTTAATCATCCGCATCTGAATTTTTCTTGCCTCTTTCAGATTCCCGGAATGGTATAAATCGTAAATTTTAATGCATTCATCCGGTGCAACATTTGCAAGAGCCAATATTCCTCCGGCAGCCCCAGCCGATAATCCATCGAGCAGTACCGAACCGGTTCCTACAAAAGTTTTGAAGTTTTTCAGTGTTGAATAAATTATCTCTGCAAGTTGTGCAATGTTCTCGGTGCTTGTTTTAATACCGACTATGTTTTTGTGCTCTGCCAAACGTGCAACCGTATCGGCTTCGATATTAACATTTGTAAACTTTGTAACATTATAAATAATAACGGGAATAGAAACTTTATCGGCAACGGCAATGTAGTAATTTATTAAAGCTTTTTGTGTTATAGCCGATTTATAAAACGAAGGTGTTATTATCATCGCATAATCGGCGCCGAGTTTTGCGGCTTTATTTGTTAAGTGAATGGTTTCTTTAATAGATTCCAAACCGGTACCGACTATTAATTCTTTCCCTTTATTTGAATGCTCCCGCACAGTGGAAATTATCTTCAGCTTTTCATCTTTCGAAAGAAAGACACTCTCTCCGTTCGAACCCAACACAACGTAGCCGGAAAGTTTTTTCTTGTTGTATTTCTTCAGATTATCGATAAGCATTTTTAACGATATCTCGTTTCGGGTAAACGGTGTGGTTAACGGCGGATAAATTCCTTTTAACATAATCTTCTAACTTCTTCTATTGTAATTAAATAAACTTATTTCCTAAAAATATTCTTTAGTACAAACAATACGTTTGCCGGTCGTTCGGCTAACCTGCGCATATACCATGGATACCAGGCGTTTCCGTAGCTGATTAACACACGTATGTTGTAGCCGGCTTCGGCTAACTTGTATTGTTCATTCGTTTTAATTCCGTAAAGCATCTGGAACTCCAGTTGATTTTTGCTTAATCCTTTTTGCTCCGCTGCCGCTTTAATTCTTTCGTGCAAAGCAGTATCGTGTGTGGCATATGCAACACGAAGTCCTTTTTCTTTAGTCTGCTCCAATAAATATTCCGACAGCTTGTAAAAATTTTTATCAACATCTTTTTTATTTTTGAACGCTACCGTTTCCGGTTCGTTATATGCACCTTTAACCAATCTTATCCACGGTTTGATTTGCAGCATCTCTTCAATATCTTTCATCGTTCTGTAAAGATACGCCTGCAAACACAATCCCACATTATCATTCTTTTCTTTTATCTTCCTGTAAAATTCAATCGTCTTATCCACATACGAACTATCTTCGATATCGATAAAAACATTGTTGTTGTAATCCGCAGCTTTCCTGGCAATCTGTTCGAAGAACTCCAGAGTTTTATCGAATGAAATATCGAAACCCAACTGTGTAAGCTTTAAGGATATCTCGACATCCAGGTTTTCTTCATTTATTCTGTCGAGCAGATGCAAATAATGTTCTTTAACATTTTCCGCTTCGCTTAAGTTAGTTATATTTTCGCCCAAGTACGTAAACGTAGTTGGAATATTCTTGCCCGATAATTTTCTTGCAGCATCAATCGCATCTTTAACATCTTCGCCGGGCATAAACTTTTTAACGGCGCGTCTTACAAACTTAAACTTCGGCACATTCGATTTCATCCATTCGTTTTTGGATGCCCATAACAATAAGCTGCGTCCGATGTTCATTGTATATTCCTTTAATAACGACAATTGCATTCTATTAAAAGACACTTATAATATAATGCTTTACCGACTTAAATGAAAAATTGTAAACTCATCCGGTTAGAGTAATAATTTTGTCACTTATCAAAACGAAGCAAATGTAATCTGATAGACAATTACTGAATTTAGTTATCTTCATTATTACAACACACTATGAAACGGTGATTTAAATCAAATAATTACTTTCAACAACAAGCTATCTTATGCTTAATTTCTAAACAAATAATTATCGGTAACAATGAACAGACTCCGTAAGAATACGGTTAAATTTTTTAAGCTTGCTCACTTTGCAATAGAGAAAGCGGTGAACTCGGTATTCTGGATTGACTCAAGCGCCAACATACTTCACGCAAACGAAGTGGCGGTTAAGACCCACGGCTACTCTGCCGGCGAATTAACAGATCTTCGTTTAACCGATTTGAATATTGATTACGGAGAAAATAACTGGAGTAATCTTTGGGAGCGTGTAAAAGCTGAAAGAGCAGTTATAATTGAATGCAGACACAGGACGAAGGAGGGAAGTGAGTTTCCGGTTGAATGCACGTTTAACTTTATTGAATTTAACGGAGAAGAATATGGCTGCGCGTTTATTCAGGATATTACCGGAAGAAAAAAGTCGGAAGAAGATTTACGGAAAGCATTAGACGAAGTTAAAAAACTAAAGAACCAGCTTCAGGCAGAAAACATTTACCTTCAGGAAGAGATAAAGACCGATCATAACTTCGAAGAGATTGTTACCAACAGCGAAGAAATGAAAAAAGTTCTGAGGAAAATTGAACAGGTGGCTTCGACCGACGCAAGCGTATTGATTTTAGGCGAGACGGGAACGGGAAAAGAACTTATTGCACGGGCAGTTCACAGCATAAGCAACCGGAAAGACAGACCGTTGGTAAAAGTTAATTGTGCCGCTCTTCCCGCCAACCTGATTGAGAGTGAATTATTCGGGCATGAAAAAGGAGCGTTTACCGGTGCCATTTCGAAAAAAACAGGACGCTTTGAATTAGCCGACGGCGGAACAATCTTTCTTGATGAAATAGGCGATTTGCCGTTAGAGCTTCAATCGAAATTATTGCGGGTATTGCAGGAAGGTGAGTTCGAACGACTCGGTAATTCGAACACAATAAAAATTGATGTAAGGGTTATTGCTGCTACAAACCGCAATCTTGAAGAAGCAATTGATAAAGGCAGATTCCGTGAGGATTTATTTTACCGTTTAAATGTTTTCCCGCTTCGCATTCCGTCTTTAAGAGAAAGAAAAGAAGATATTCCTTTATTGATTAATCACTTTATTAAAAAAGCATCTGCAAAGTTGGGTAAGAACGTGAGTAAGGTTCACAAAAAAACAATCGATGCGTTGATAAACTATCCCTGGCCCGGAAATAGACGAGAGTTGCAA
>JAJRSV010000088.1 GCA_024278655.1 Bacteroidota bacterium
CTGCCAAGTTCATCAAGCTGGCTGTTTGATCTCGACCAGCCATAACGGCTGCCAAGTTCATCAAGCTGGCTGTTTGATCTCGACCAGCCATAACGGCTGCCAAGTTCATCAAGCTGGCTGTTTGATCTCGACCAGCCATAACGGCTGCCAAGTTCATCGAGCTGGCTGTTTGATCTCGACCAGCCATAGCGGCTGCCAAGCTCCTCTAACTGACTTGCGGACCTGAAATCAACAGTAACTGCATCATTCAGATTTTGGTCAGTAGAGTTTGCACGGTGGGTTTGGGATACAGCAATTATATTATCCTGTGAAACGCCGTATCTGGTTGCTTCCTGTACATTGTCGGCAACCTGGGCGTAACCAGAAATAATTAGCCCTCCGAGGAGGACGGATAATATAAATGATCGCATAGCGCCCACTCACATTTTTGTTAATGGATGACACACTTAGAACTACGTTTCCTCACCCTTGAGCATTCGTAGCCCTTTAAGAGAGTAAAGTTAGCCAATGTTTATGCCATCACATTATTTGCTAAAAATGCTTGTTTTTAACTAAAAAAAGCGATTTGCAAGGTAATTATTACCGATATTTTGCGGTAAGTAAGTTGTTTTGTAAAAAAAATTTACAGTATTTCGAGGGGTTTGTATGACGTTCAACTGAATTATTCATTAAAAGTTGATAATTCGATTTAAAAACAAAGATTTTCGCTTTATTCTTTGAGTAACGTATCGAGCTTTGGTCTTGATATTCCTAATAATCTTGCTGCCTGAGTTTTGTTTCCACCTATCTTTTTCAACACTTCGCGCGCATAATATTTTTCTAATTTTCTCAATTCCGTGGCACCGTAATTAATATCCATCCGGATTATGTGCTCGGGAACATCTTCAACTTTTTCCGTTTCGGTAAAGACCACTTTAACATTTTTCCGTAATGTGGTAAAATCCTCAAGTTTTAATTTGCCGTCTTCATTTAACAGCACTGCTCTTTCAATCGCATTTCTTAACTCTCTAACGTTACCCGGCCATGGATAACCCATCAAAAAGTGCTGTATATTCTTATCCAACTTCTTGACGGATTTTCCGAATAACTTATTAAACTCATCTATAAAATGATTTGCAAGTATAATTATGTCCTCACGTCTTTCTCTTAGCGGCGGTATTTCGAGCGAAACAACGTTTAAGCGATGGTAAAGATCTCTTCTGAATAAATTTTTCTCAACCATCTTTTCCAAATTCCGGTTGGTTGCCGAAATAATTCTGGTATTTATCGGTATATCTACCGAACCGCCTAATCTTTTAATTACTTTTTTCTCAATTGCACGCAATAATTTAGATTGAATGTTTAAGCTCAAATCGCCTATCTCATCCAAAAAGAGCGTTCCTTTTTCCGCAAGTTCGAACAAACCAATTTTCCTGGTTCGTGCATCGGTAAAAGCACCGGCTTCATATCCGAACAGCTCCGACTCAAGCAGGTTTTCGGGAATTGCAGTACAGACAATATCGATAAACGGGTACGAATTGGTCTTGCTGCTGTTATGTATTGCCCTGGCAAATAAACCTTTTCCCGTACCGGTTTCTCCTAAAATCAGAATATTGGCGTTGCTTTTCTCGGCAACTTTTTTAGCAAGGTTTACAACCCGTAATAATTTATCGGAGCCGCCGATTATAGATTGCATGCCGAGCTTATTTACACCGAACGGACCGATTTTATTAGTTTCGGTTATGTAGTTTTTGTTAGAAATTATTTCGGCTAAAAGCGAAGTAAACTTCAGAATTTCATACGGAAAAACGAATACATTTATGAACCCGAGACGCAGAAGCGATGTAACAAACAGTGCATCTGAGTTTCTGATAACAATAAGAACCTTATTCGAAATATCGTTTTTTATTTTAATCAGGCTTTTAATGTGGGGAGAATCGAGCGAGCTTACCTGAAGAACCAATATATCATTCTCTTCCGGCGAAAGTTTTTCGGGAAATTCGAAATCGAGGTCGATACCTTTTAGTATCAACTGTTTCAACGCCGATGTTACCGAAACGGTATCGTCGGAATCAGAATAGATTTTTATTTTTACATTTTTTTCATCCATAGATTATACTTTTACAACTTTTTGTAATTGATCAAGTTTTTCAAGGATAGTGCTTCTTTCTCTTGCTTGTAAATATGAGCGTTTAAATCTCGGACTTTCTATTTTCTCGGCTATTAAATTAATCAATTCTCTTGCATAAATACTCATATTTTTTGCCTCCCTATATTTTCCTCTTTCCGTATAAATTACGGCCAATTCATATAAAACTTTCCAGGTCAGTTCGACAATGCTTTCGTCTTTTAACAGATTGTAAGCGTTCTCAAAATATTCAATCGCAGGTAAAAGCGAATCATCGCCTGTTTCTTTTGCTGTTAATCCCAGCAAATATTCTCTGTGTGCTTTGATAATATTGTTTTTTCCGAATGCCTCAATATTTTCCTGCTTCTGAATTTCCTCAATTACTATATTTTGTAAACCCGAAGATAAAAGATAATTAAGGTAAATAATAGTAATGATGGTATAATTTTTAATATCGTCTTTCTCGCGGTAATATTCTCTTATTTCGTTTATCTCATCAATTTTTATGTTATCGTTTCGAGTTAATGAGAGCATTAAACCCAGAAATCTCAAGTCATTTTCATAGATGTTTTTTATTTCCGGTCCGGTTAGCAAGCTGTTAAAGAAATTGAAAAGCTCTTCTAATGAATCTTTCATTCCGAAAATCATATAATATTGACCTAATAATAACAAAACAGGAACAAGTTCCTCAATGTTCTTCTGTTTTTCAAAAATTTCCTTTGCTTCGGTTAAAGCATCGTAAGCTTTCTGATATTCGCAGGTGGTTATAAAAACCTCGCCCATATTGCTTAATGTTATGCCAATATTAGTATTGTTACCAAGACTTGAAAAAATCCTTAATGCACGTTCGTAGTTATTTTTAGCCCTCTCGAAGTTAGCTTTTTCAAAATAATATACTCCGTAATTGATAATGAGCAAGCCCTCCTGATTGAGATTGCCGACGGAAGAGTTTAGCTTTATAGCTTTTTCCCAGTGCTCTTCCGCCTTTTGATAATTACCCAGTATGTTATTAATAACTCCCAAATTTGCTTCAGCCGATGCCATTTTGTTTATAAGATTTACCGATTTATAATACTTCAACGAAATAGTAATTTTCTCGAGTGCTTTCGTTAAATCATTGTCTTTAAAATAACTGCACATGCCCAATAAATTATAAGCGCGCCCCTTGTCTTCGTCGCTTACATTCTCCTTCTCTATTAGCTCCGCACATAATTCCGCAGCTTCGTCAAATTTGTTCAAATCGAACTTTGCATAAGCAATTTCAACAAGCAGCTTATTCTTTTTGAACTCATCGTTGACTTTGGGAATCAGGGTTTTTAATAATTCTTTACCTTCTTCAATGTTTCCCGCGCCAATTAATGCATTTCCTTTTAATATATATAGCTCTAATAATTCGCTTTTCGGAAGAATGTCCGAATTAATTTCATTAATTATTTTTAACGCGGTATTATAATCACTTAACTTCGATAAGGTTTTTACCAGTCTGAACTTAACATAGTTCTTATTAATCTCATCCAAAGGCATTGTTAACAGATGCTCGAGAATTCCCCTCATATAACTGAAAGCGGAAAGTTCTTCGGCGCTGTTGAGCTCTTCGGTTAAAACATCGTAAGCAGATTTGTAATTGCCTGCAAGTTCGAATTGTCTGGCAAGCTCGCCGCGGTTAAATGCCGGAAACTCTTCCGTGATTTTATTCGCAAGCTCCGAATGGAATTCGGCTTTGTTATCTATAAGAGAGTAGATATGCTTCTTCAATCCGTCGGAAGTAATTACAGGTGCAGTGTTGGAACCGAACTTCTGAATTATGTTGTGATACTGAAGTCTCGATATGATTGCAAACAGTTGATGACGTTCGAGCTGAAGCAGCTTTTCCAACACTGAAAGATTTATGCTTCCGTCGAATGCGGAGATTACTTTTGCTACATATAACTCCTGCTCGCTTAACTTCGATAACCTTAAATCGTAAACAGCCCCTAACGAACCTTGCAAAATACTCAGTTCATTGCTGTCTTCGCTTATTAAAACGCCTTCGGGAGTAAAGCGTATTATGTTGAGCAAAATAACATCGCGAATAAAATCCATAATGTTTCCGGGAAGCAAATCGGCGTAATTAAGAATCAAATCCTTAAGCTGCTCTTTGGGAAACAAAGAATAGAATGCCAAATCGACAAAGTTCGAAAGTTGATTGGATGTAAACGAGCCGATGTTAACATCTCTTAAGTTGTTTATCTTTTGCGATTTGTACTCAAGATCTGAAGACTCGACAATTATAACTTTAATACCGTTCACCTGGAATATCGGAATCAGCTCCGATAAAACCTCAACCGTAAAATTATCGAACGAGTTGAAATCATCTATCAGTAAAATAAAATCACATTTCTCGGTAACTGAAGAGAACACGGATTGAATTTCACCGAGAAAATCTTTTCGTCCTTTATTAAGGAACGAAGCAATAACTTTCTTTTCATTTTCACTCAGTAAAGGATAAACCCGGTTCGAATAAATTATTTTTTTAACGATATACTTTATTAAATCGAAACCCGATTTTGCCTGTGTGTTTTCGATTAATATTGAATTGTGATTCGATTCGAATATCCGGGTTATCACCGTGCTCTTGCCTGCGCCGTCAAAACCTTTTACGTCAAAAAGCTCGCTGCTGCTTTTGTCGCTCAAATACTTCGTTAAAATACTTACGGCATCTTCCCTGTCGCTAAAAATCTTTGCCGGAATAAAATTGCTGTAATCTTCCGGAGCCAGTTCAATGTTTAAATCGTTTAATATTTGCAGACTGTTAGAGTATCGCTCTTCGGGATTTTTAACGAGCAGCTTTTTAACAACATTTATTAATTGCCCGGAGTACTCCTCCGTTAGCGGAAAATCGAACTCATCACCAATTTGCGCTTTGTAAATATCAATCTCTTCCGTAGCATCAAACGGAAAGCGGTTGTAAATTATCCGGTATAATATTATTCCGAGTGAATAGAAATCAACACGGTGGTCGTGTGCTTCTTTTTTGAGTAACTCGGGTGCAATATATTGAGCGGAACCGCGGACGCTTGTATCGGAACTGCCCGGAATGAACCTTGCCATTCCAAGGTCTATCAATTTTATTTGAAGCGCATCTGCATCGCCTTTTATTAGTATGTTTTCAGGTTTAAGGTCGTAATAAATAAAGTTGGATTGATGCAGGTAATAGAGCACCGTGCAAAGCTGTTTTACAATTTCTTTCAACGATTCTTCGTTTTTTATATGTTCGAAGTCAAGCAGTTCAACCGCCTCAAAATTTTCGAGCGTAATAAATTTAGAACCGACTTCAACGCCGTCCTCATCGTCCGATTTTACAACTATGCCGATTTCATAAGCTTTAATAATATTCGGATGATCGAGCTTGCGGAGTATAAAATACTCATCGCGGAAAGTTTGCTTTTCGTGTTCATCGGCATTTACGGGAAGGCATTTTATCGCAAACTCTTTTCCGGGAAACTCAATGTCTTCGCAAAGAAATACTTTGCTTCTTCCTTCACCGATTAACTTTATTATTTTGAACCTGTCGTTTATCATCCGTTTATCTGCGGGTTTAATGAAACTTTAATTTTTCTGCCGATGTCGTTTGCCGAAAACAATGTTAAAACCAACATAAGTCCGGGGAATAAAATAAGCCACCAGGCTTTATTGATGTACTGCTGTCCCGACTCAATCATAGCGCCCCACGAGGGGTACGAGCTTCCCGTTCCTAATCCCAAATAGCTCAACGCCGATTCGGCAAGAATAACATTACTGAACTGGAAAACAATATTAACTAATAACGGTGCAAATATAACAGGAAGTATTTCATTTAAAAGAATTTTTCTCTTGTTCAATCCTAACATTTGCGCTGTAATTATATAATCTTTCTTCTTTGCGGAAAGCACTTCGCTTTTTACAATTTTGAATAAGCTCATCCAGCCCGAGATGCCCAACACAACTATTACAGAAAACAACGAGCTTCCGAAGAGTGCAAGTATCAGCACAATCAAATAGATAACAGGGAATGCAAGGAACAAATCAGTAATGCGGCTTAATAAAACATCGAGCGCGCCTCCTTTAAAGCCGGCGGCAAAACCGAATGTCAATCCTATTAACAAAGATACAAATACAGAACCGATTCCAACCAACAGCGAAATTCTCGCTCCGTAAATCAACCGTGTAAAAATATCCCTGCCGAATTCATCTGTGCCGAGCAGATAAAATCTGTTTTCAATAAACGGTTTTCCTCCTATCAATTTCAAATCGGAATTGTTAAGCTCTTTCTTCATTCCTTTTCGATAATACGTTATTCCATTCGAACCGGTTTCTACTTTATCTGCAAAGATAATACTTTCGTTAAACGAGGGTTTAATAACATAGTTTTTAAATTTCATAAACTCTGCAATTGCAGAAGATTCGTTCGCATTCTTTTCTTTAAGATGAATTACTTTAACCGATGAGAACGGAGAAAGTAATTTTGTAACGCGCAAATCTTTTTGAAAGTCGGGATTCTCGTTTGTTATAACCGGTGCAAAGATAAACGCAAAGAATAACACAAAGATCACGGTAATTGAAAAATTAATCTTTTCATCAAGCCATTTGAATTTTCTGCGGTAAGTTAGAAAAACGAGCGGCAGGAAAATAAACAGAGCACCGGAAGCAAACGAATCGAATAATGCAAAATCCATCACCTGCATTGCTTTAGTAAAGTCGAGAAAAAGCAATCCGGTATATTTAAAGCCGAGCATGATTATATCGAA